>NZ_JBHYXZ010000162.1:0-11408 GCF_042752395.1 Actinosynnema sp. NPDC059335
GGGGGGGGGGGGGGGGCGCCGGGGGGCGGCCGCGGGCCCAGTCGGGAGTCGAACCGATCGCCGAAATCCGGAGGTCCCGTGCCCGACGTCGTCTGCTACTACCACGACCCGGTGAAAGCGCCACTGCTCCGCGACGCCGTCCTGCCGGCGTTGGCCGAGGCGGAGGCGGCCGGCGCGCGCGGCCACGTGGAGCGGCACTGGTTGCACGGGCCGCACCTGCGGGTGCGGCTGGACCGGGAGGCCGACCTGGTCGCCGACCGGCTGCGCGAGCACCTGGCGGCGCGCCCGTCCACCGCGGGCACCCCGCACGACGAGCTGCTGGCCCGGTCGCGCGACCACGGCGTGGCCGAGCTGGTCCCACCGCCGTACGAGCCGATCCACCCGGACAACACCGTGGTGGTCGAACCGACCGACCTGCGGGGCGTCCGGGAGCTGCTCGGCTCGGACGCGCTGGTGGACCTGCGGTCGCGGGTGCTGCGCCTGGGCGTGCCCGCGGTGCGCGACGCGGTGGCCGCCGACGACACCACCGCCACCACCCGCGTGCGGACCGCGTTGATCGCGATGGCCGCGCACGCGAGCCGCTACCCCGGCGGCCTGGACCACGGCTACCACTCGTTCCAGTCCCACCTGGAGGACTTCCTGCTGCACAGCGACCCGGACGGCCGCCTGCGGTCCCGGTTCGACCGGGTGTGGGAGGACAACGCGGGGAACGTCACCGAAACGGTCCTCGCCGTCGCCGAGGACCGCCTGGCCACGCCGTGGGCGACCTGGACGACCGCCGCCCGCGAGGTGACCGAGGTCGTGTACGACAACGGCGACCTGCCCAGCGGCGACAACCCCCGCCACGGCGAGCGCGCGGTGCGCCTGGGGGACCGCGACGCCATCCGGCGGTGGCACCGCGACCACCGCGTCCACCACAGCGAGTACCACCGCCGGTTGCGGGCGGTGGACCTGGAGCACCCGCTCCTGCGGCGACAGGTCGCCGTCTACCGGTTCGGCACCAACATGCTCTACCAGCTGCTCGCGGTCTGCGACGTGACGCCGGTCGAGCGCTACCTGGCCGCGAGCCTGGTGGCGCGGGCCGTGCAGCGGATCACCGGCGTGAGCTGGTCCGAGCACATCGAGCGGATGGCGCGGACCACCCCGGCCCGCCGGGCGCACGGGGGGTGACCGCGCCGGGTCGCTCGGCCCCCCGGGCGGATGAACCCGCGAGGATTTTGCGCGCGCTCGTTCCGGGCATCTCACGGCGCACACCTTGGTGCGCCTCGACCATGGGACCGCCGTGAGCCCAACGAAGCGGAGCGCCGATGTCGTCGGGACAGGCCGATGCCGACGGGCGGCGGCCGTTCAGGCGGGGACCGGTTCCGACCCGTCGAACGGCGGGTGGTCCACGTCGCCCACCCGCTCGGCCGCGCCGATGTAGTCGGCCAGGGCGTCGCGGGACCGGGCGAGCCGGGCGAGCCGTTCGTCCAGCACGTGCAGCCGCGACCGCATCGCGTCCAGGAAGTCCGGGCACCCCGGCAGCGCCGGGGTTTCGCCGACCGCGCACGGCAGCAGGTAGGCGATGTCCTCGGAGGACAGGCCCGCGTCGAGCAGGCGCCGGATCTGCCGCACCCGCAGCACGGCGTCCTCGCCGTACTCGCGATAACCGTTCGCGCCGCGCTCCGCCTCCAGCAACCCCTGCGCCTCGTAGTAGCGCAACTGGTGGGTGTGCACGCCCGTCCGACGCCCCAGTTCCCCGATCCGCACCGAACCCTCGCTTGACCTTCACACCGGTATCAACGTTGACGATGCTGCCATGGACAACGCAAGCAGCACACCGGTGGCGGTGATCGGGCTGGGCCTGATGGGCCGGGCGCTCGCCGGCGCGTTCCTCGACGCCGGGCACCCCACCACCGTGTGGAACCGCACCGCCGCGAAGGCCGACCGGTTGGTGGCCAGGGGCGCGACGCTCGCGCCCACGGTGGAGGACGCGTTCCGGGCGGCTCCTCTCGCGATCGTCTGCGTCACCGACCACGACGCCGTGCGGGACGTGCTCGGGGCGGGCGGCGGACCGGACGGCACGACGGTGGTCAACCTGACCTCGGGCAGCTCGGCCCAGGCCCGGGGGACGGCCCGCCGGGTCGATCCGCGGGGCGCCCGCTACCTGGACGGCGCGATCATGGCCGTCCCGCCGGCGGTCGGGACACCGGACGCGCTGATCCTGCTCAGCGGCCCGCGGTCGGCCTTCGAGGCGCACGAGTCGACGCTCGGCGTGCTCGGCGCCGTGACCCACCTCGGCGCGGACCCCGGGCTGGCGTCGCTGTACGACGTGGGCGGCCTGGCCATGATGTGGGGCGTGCTGAACGCCTGGCTCCAGGGCACCGCCCTGCTCCGCACGGCCGGCGTCGACGCCGCCACCTTCGCGCCGTTCGCGCGGCACCTCGCCGTCACCGTGGCCGACTGGCTGCCCGGCTACGCCGAGCTGGTCGACCGGGGCTCGTTCCCGGCCGAGGTGTCGGCCCTGGAGACCGACGCGCGGGCGATGGCCCACCTGGTCGAGGAGAGCGAGGCGGCCGGGATCAACGCCGAGCTGCCGAGGCTGATGAAGGACCTGGCCGACCGCGCGATCGCCGCCGGGCACGGCGGCGAGCAGTACCCCGTGCTGATCGGGGAGTTCGGCAGACCCGGCCCGGCCTGACCGCCCGCGCTCGGGCCGATCGGGTGGTCCGCCGGTGCGCGGTCGCGCGTGCCGGCGGCAGCCGCCCGAGGCCCGGCTGCCGCCGCCGGCCACGTTCGACGGCGGCCGGCCCGTTGTCGAACCACCGCGAACTTCCCATACCGCCCAAGGGGAACACCTCCCGGTCGCCCGCCGGGAACTCGGTGATCTTTTCGCGCCGGTTGTGGGTATCCGGGCCCGTGAGCCGCGCGCCGACGTGCGCCCGGCGGGCCGGGAGGGGAGGTCGCATGTGGCGGCGGGTGGTGCTGCTGGTGGTGGTCCTGGCGGCGGCGGGGTGCGGGTTGCCGCGTGACGTCGACGGCACGCTGGACCGGGTGCGCGGCGGCGTGCTGCGGGTGGGCGTGACGGAGAACCGGCCGTGGACGGTGGTGGGCGACGGGCCGGCCGAGGAGGTCTCCGGGGCGGAGGCCGAGCTGGTGGGGCGGCTGGCGGACAGGCTGGGCGCGCGGGTGCAGTGGCGGCACGGGTCGGAGGCCGCGCTGATGGCGGCGGTGGAGGAGCGCCGGCTGGACCTGGTCGTGGGCGGGTTGGAGGCGAACTCGCCGTGGACCGGGCAGGCGTCGCTGACCCGGCCGTACGCCACCACGCGGGTCGTCGTCGCGGCGGCCGGCGACGTGCCGGCGGACCTGGCCGGGGTGCGGGTGGCGGTGCGGGAGGGCACCGACGAGGCCGCCGCGCTGGCCGACGAGGACGCGGTGGTGGTCCCGGTGCGCGACGTCGCCGACGCGGACGGCCTGCCGGTGGTGGTGGAGCACTGGCGGGTGGCCGGGCTCGGGTTGCGGGCGAGCGATCACGTGCTGCTCGAACGCAGCCACGTGTGGGCGGTGCCGTTGGGCGAGAACGGTTGGCAGGTGGAGGTGGAGCGGTTCCTGGCCGACCTGCCGGACGGCGAGGTGGACCGCCTGCTGGCCGAGGCGGCGGGGGAGGAGGACGCGGCGTGAAGGTCTACGACCGGTTCGAGCTGCCCCCGGACAAGGCCGCGCTGCACCGGCGGGCGGTGCGGTTGGCGTGGTGGACGATCGTCTTCTTCCTGGCCGCCGTCGCGCTGCTGGCGGTGACCCTGGGCCAGTCGCAGGCGATGAAGGCCGCGTGGATCGAGGACATGCTGGGGGTGGTGCCGCCCGCGGCGTTCCTGATCGCGGCCCGGTTCCGCAACCGCGCGCCCGACGAGCGGTTCCCCTACGGCTACCACCGGTCGGTCAGCGTGGCGTTCCTGGCCGGCTCGGTCGCGCTGCTCGGGTTGGGCGGGTACGTCGTCTACGACTCGGCGGTCCGGCTGGTGGCCGGGGAACGCGCGCCGATCGGGTTGGTGGAGGTGTTCGGGTTCCGGTTCTGGCTCGGCTGGCTGATGATCGCGGTGCTGCTGGCGACGATGGCGCCCGCGATCCTGCTGGGCCGGGCGAAGCTGCGGATCGCCCAGCAGCTGCACGACAAGGTGCTGCACGCCGACGCCGAGATGAACCGGGCCGACTGGCTCACGGCCGCCGCGGCGGTGCTGGGCGTGCTCGGCATCGGGTTCGGCCTGTGGTGGGCCGACGCGGCGGCGGCGCTGGTGATCGGCGGCGACATCGTCCGCGACGGTGTCCGCAGCACGCGCGGGGCGGTGGCCAACCTGATGGACAACCGGCCGCGCGTGGTGGACGAGAGCCGCCCCCACCCGCTGCCCGACCGGTTGCTGGCCGCGGTGCTGGACCACGACTGGATCGCCGACGCGTGGCTGCGGGTCCGCGAGGAGGGGCACGTGTTCGTGGGCGAACTGCTCGTCGTGCCCGTCGAGGGCGCCGACCGGCTCGTGCCGCGGTTGGAGCAGCTGCAACGGTGGGCGCGGGACTTCGACTGGCGCGTGCACGACCTCGTCGTCGCCCCGGTCTCCCGCATCGAGACCGGCTCCGGCTGACGGGCCCGGGATCTACGCGGGGCGCGTGGCGGCGAGCGCGGCGGACACGGTCGGGTGGACCGCGAAGACGTGGTCCAGCTCGGTGACCGCGAGCAGCCGCAGCACCTGGCGCCGGCCCGCGACCACCGCCAGGGACACGCCGTCCCGGGACGCCCGGTGGTGGGCGTCCAGCAGCATCGTGAGGCCGGCCGAGCCCAGGAAGCTCACCGAGCACAGGTCGAGCACCAGCGCGTCGGGGCGCCTGCCCAGTTGCGCGCACACCTCGGCCCGCACGGGCGCCACGCTGTCCGCGTCGATCTCGCCCGCGACCGCGGTGACGGGCACGCCGTCCTGCTCGGTGGTCCGCACGGTGGCGGCGGGGCTGCCGGGTTCGCGCATCGCCGGTGCTCCCTCGC
This sequence comes from Actinosynnema sp. NPDC059335, assembly GCF_042752395.1. NCBI lineage: Bacteria > Bacillati > Actinomycetota > Actinomycetes > Pseudonocardiales > Pseudonocardiaceae > Actinosynnema > Actinosynnema sp. NPDC059335. Next base: position 5,012 of record NZ_JBHYXZ010000162.1, read on the forward strand.
CCGGTCGGTCGTCGCCCGCGGGACCGCGGACCCCGCGCGGCATCGACGTCACGGTACCGCCGCGACGAGCGCCGACGCAGCCGCGTTCACCTGACCGTGCCGCCCCCGGTCAGGGCCGGCGGACGCAGTCGGGCAGGCCGCAGCCGACGACCGCCCAGACCGTCTTGCCGCCGCCGTCCCGCGGCCGCACACCCCACTCCCGCGACAGCCTCGCCACCACGAGCACCCCGCGTCCCCTGGTCTCGGCGATCCGCGACCGGCCGAGGACCGGCGGCTGCGCCGACTCGTCGTCCACCTCGACCCGGACCCGGCAGGGCGCGCGGTGGTGGCGCACCCGGACCTCGGCCGCGCCGGGCGCGTGGTCGAACACGTTCGTGACCAGCTCCGTGGTCACCAGGAGCACGTCGTCCAGGTGGTCCTCGTCCAGCTCCGGCAGCACGGACGTGGCCCAGCGGCGCACCTGCGCGGCCGCGGGCGCGTCCGGGTCACCGGTGTGGAACCCGAGCGGCGCGGGGTCGACGGCGCTGCCCGCCATGGTGCCTCCGATCCCGACTCGTCCCGACCCGGACAGCCTACGAGCCGCCACCGCTCCCCGGACCGCCCCGGCGTGATGATCACCCTCGCACGGGCCCCGGCCTGCACATGGCCCAGCGCTCCGATCCGGCCGATCCCCGGCGGCGGGACGGGGCGGCCCGTCGGTCCGGCGGCGGGACCGGCCGCCGCAGTCCGGGGCCGAGGCGACCTCCGCCCTCAAATCCGATCACGGGGGTTCCGGGCCGGTGACGGTCCGCGCGGCGACCGACCCGATGCGGTGGTGTGCCGGCACGCCGGTGTGACGGGCCGAGGTCGCCGCTTGGGGCGGTCGTCTCCGGGTAGTGCGTCGGTGAGGCGCTGTCGGCGAGGCGCTGTCGGGGGGACTGTCGGAAGGGGAGCGAGCGGTGGGTTGGTGGATGCCGGCGGAGACCGGTCCGCAGGAGCGCACGTGACCGCCGCGTACGAGGTCGCCCGGCGGGCCATGGAGCGCGCGTACCCCGGCACCTCCCTGGTGACCGCCGGCGGCGCGATCCCGTTCATCGGCATCTTCCACCAGGTGAACGAGGACGCGACGGATCCTGCTCCTGGGCTGCGAGGAGCCGTTGTGCGACATCCACTCGGCGCCCGAGAGCGTGGACCTCGGCGGGCTGGAGGCCATGACGCCGGCCGGGTGCTACCTGCTGGAGTCCCTGCGGAGCGGGGCCGGTCTCAGTCCCCGACGGTCGCCAGCAGCGCGTTCACCAGGATCTTCGTGGGCTTGTCGCGGTCGGCTTCGGCGTTCTTGACCGCGTCCACGAAGTCGAGCTTCACGCCGGGCTTGAAGACCAGGCAGTGCGACGAGCCGCCGTACTGGAACTCGCCGATCCCCTGCCCCTTGGCCACCGCGTCGCCCGGTCCGACCGACAGGACGCACGAGGAGACCTCGGCCATGCCGATGGCCACGAAGCAGAGGACGCCGATCTTCGGGTTGTCCGCCTCGATGAAGATGAGGGCGCGGGTCGCGACGTGGGCGATGTACCCCTGGGAGATGTCCGGCGCGGCCGGGTCGCACAGCGCGGCGGGCGCCTCCGAGTAGTAGGCGCCCGGGACCTTGCGGCACGCGAGCACCTTGCCGGCGACCGGGCTGTGCCACCGGTGGTAGTTGAGCGCCGCGAGGAAACCCTGGTACACCGTGCCGCCGACGAACTGGCCCGCGTCGGGCTCGCCGACGCCCTTGTGGGCGGTGTCGAGCAGGTGCGCGAGGGAGTACGGCTGGCCTTTGACGGAGAAGTGGTCGTACAGCGCCACCTTCTCCCTCAGGCGGTAGGGCGACACCTCGCACGCGCTCACGACGTACCGGTTGTCGTCCTTGCCGTGCACGGGCCGGTCGGTGTCGATGTCCCGGAAGCTCCTGGTGAAGAAGTCGTTCCACGACGTGAAGCCGAGGTACTTGTCCGTCTCGTCGCACCGGAAGAGCTGCTTGAAGTTCTTGCCGGGGTCGGACATCTTCCTGAGCGCCTCGTCCGAGAGCCACCCGGCCTTGAGCATCGGCTCCTTCGAGTCGGTCGACCTCAGGAATTCCGCCCACTTGTCGAGCACGGGCTTGAACTCGCGGTTGACGTCCTTGTTGAGGAACGCCGCGAAACCGGCCTGCGTGCCCATCGCCCAGTTCAGGATGACGTTGATCGGGAACCCGACGAGCCCGGAGTCGGTGAAGGCCGGCACCGTCCTCATCACCTTGTTGACGAGTTCCAGCATGTGCTCGAACGACCTGACCTGCGGGTACCCGGTCGGGGTCACCTTCTGGGAGAGCTGCTCGAACATGTCCGTGAACAGGACGTACACCTCGGGATTGACGTAGACGAAATCGCGGAACACCTCCAGGGCCTGGTCCAGCCCGATCGGCACGGCCGCCGCGGCGACCTCCTCCGTGGTCTCCTTGATGAGGTCGTCCAGCCAGGTGGCGAGCATCACCTGGTCGGTCGGGAGCCATTCGCCAACCTGCGTCGCGATGTCGGCCGACATGATCGTCTCCCTGCTCCGCCACCGGCGGCGGACAGCGCGCGGCTGATCCCGGTCCGTTCGGACGGGGTTGAGCGGATCCCTTTTGCCCGACTGTAGCCCGCGCGGATGCCGGTCGCGGGTCGGACGGCCCGGATCACTGGTGCGGGGCGGCCGACAACTCCATCGGGGGTGCTTTCGCTCCCGGACGTCACCTTGATCTCGCCGGTGCCACTCAGCCGTGTCCGGACATCGGGGCAACGGGGGTGCGTTCCGGGTTCCGAAGGCCGAGGAGGGCCGTTCCCGTCACGACGCCCGCGGTCACCCGGTCGCACGGTCGGCCGGGTCGAGCCGGACGCAGCACCGGTCGGGCGCCGGCGCGAGGCGGGCGGTCAGGTCGGTGGCGGCCAAGCCGTCGAGCAGCCCGTCCAGCAGGCACAGGTTCATGCCGCACACGAGTTCGGTGTGCTGTCGCGCCAGGCTGTGGAACGGGCAGTTGCCCAGGACGATCGCGGTGTCGACGGGACGCGGCTCGAAGCCGAAGCTCTCCAGCGCGCGCAGCGCGGCGTGCCGGCTGTCGGGGGCGTCCCGGCTCGTCCGCCCGACGTCGCGGCCCAGGTCGCGGCCGAGGTCGCGGGCTCGCCGGTCGAGCACGGCGCGCGGCGGCTCGCCGGTCGTGTCGGCCTCGGAGACGGCGTCCGCCAGCAGCATGGCGGCCAGCTCGTAGCGCCGGTCGGGCAGCGAGACCGCGATCTGCTCCGCCGAGCGCCGGTACAGCTTGGCCGGTCGGCCCGCGCCGGGGCCGCTGCGACCGCTCCGGCGTTCGTGGGCGACCTCCAGCAACCCCTCGGCGACCAGGCGGTCGAGGTGGAAGGCGACGGTGGTGCGCGGGACGTCCACGGCCTCGGCGGCCTCGTCCCGGCTCACCGGCGCGGCACTGCGGACCACGAAGTCGTACAGCCGGCGTCGGGTGGGTTCGTCGAGGGCGGCGACCGCGGAGACGTGCGAGGCCCACGACTGATCGGGTTCACCCATTCTAACTCCAACTTCCGTTGACGAAACCTCGGGCCGACTTCTAAGGTTAGCCGAAGTTGTCGTTAGAAGGAGGAGACATGGCTACCGAGGTGTCCGGCCTCCCGCCGACGGGCGGGGTGCGGCGGTCCGACCCGGCTTACCGGGCATTGGTCGCGCTGCGGGACGTCGGCCCGCTCGTCGCCGGGGCGGCGGCGCGGTGCGCGCCCGGTCGCCGGGGACCGGCGGCATGAGCGCGCCTTCCCGCGTCCCCGCCACGGCCGGACCCCCGCGGCTCCAGGTGGTGCACGGCCGCGGCGGGGTGGACGTCGAAGCCGCGCGGCGCGCCGTGGCCGACCTGCTGGTCGCCCTGGGCCGGGACCCGGAGTCGGAGCACCTGGCCGACACGCCGGCGCGCGTCGCGCACGCCTACGTCGAGATGCTGACGCCGCGCGAGTTCGACCTGACGACGTTCCCCAACGACGAGGGCTACGACGAACTCGTGCTCGTGCGCGGGATCCCGGTGCAGTCGCTGTGCGAGCACCACCTGCTGCCGTTCCACGGCGTCGCGCACGTCGGCTACCTGCCCGGCGAACGCATCCTCGGCCTGTCCAAGCTCGCCCGCGTGGTCGAGCTGTTCGCCCGCGACCTCCAGGTGCAGGAACGGCTGACCAAGCAGGTGGCCGACTGGCTGCAGCAGCACCTGGCGCCGCAGGGCGTCGGCGTGGTGGTCGAGGCCGAGCACATGTGCATGGCGCTGCGCGGCGTGCGGGCGTCCGGCTCGCGCACCGTGACCTCGACCCTGCACGGCCTGCTGCGCGAGGACGCGCGGTCGCGCCAGGAGTTCTTCGCCCTCGCGGGCGTCCACCGGTAGCCGCCGGCCGGCCCCCGCCGCAGAGTGGGGTCCGGTCCGGGTTCCAGTTCGAGGAGATGATTCGGGATGGCCGAGCAGGTGTTCGTCGTCGTCGGGGCCGGGCTCGCCGGCGCGCGGGCGGCGCAGGCGTTGCGCGAGGAGGGGTTCGCCGGCCGGGTGGTGCTGGTGGGTGACGACCCCGAACGGCCCTACGAACGCCCGCCGCTGTCGAAGGGGTACCTGCTCGGCGACCAGGAGCGCGCCTCGGTGTACGTGCACGACGAGCAGTGGTACGAGGCCAACGCGGTGGAGCTGCGGCTCGACTGCGCGGTGACCGCGCTGGACCGCGCCGCGCACCGCGTCGAGCTCGCGGGCGGCGGCCACCTCGACTACACGAAGCTGCTGCTGGCCACCGGGTCGTCGCCGCGCCGCCTGCCCGTGCCGGGGGACGACCTGCCCGGCGTGCACTACCTGCGCCGGCTCGACCAGGCCGACCGGCTGCGCGAGGCGATGACGCCGGGCGCGTCGGTCGTGGTCGTCGGCGCGGGGTGGATCGGGCTGGAGGTCGCGGCCGCGGCGAGGGCGCGCGACTGCGCCGTCACGGTGGTGGAACCCTCGCCGGCGCCGCTGCACGCCCCGCTGGGGCCGGAGCTGGGCGGCTTCTTCGCCGACCTGCACCGGCGGCACGGGGTCGGGTTCCGCTTCGGCACCCACGTCACCGGGCTGCGCGGCGACGGCCGGGTCTCGGCGGCGGTCCTCGCCGACGGCACCGTGCTCCCGGCCGACGTGGTGGTCGTCGGGGTCGGCGTCCGCCCCAACACCGCGCTCGCCGAGCGGGCCGGGCTGGCGGTCGAGGACGGCGTCGCGGTGGACGCCTCGCTGCGCACCGGGGATCCGGACGTCTTCGCCGCGGGCGACGTGGCCGCGCCGTTCAGCCCGCACTACGGGCGGCGCGTCCGGGTCGAGCACTGGGCGAACGCGCAGGAGGGCGGGCAGGTCGCGGCCAGGTCGATGCTCGGGCGGGGCGTGACGTACGACGAGCTGCCGTACTTCTTCTCCGACCAGTACGACCTGGGGATGGAGTTCACCGGCTGGTTCCCGCCCGGCGGCTACGACCGGGTGGTCACCCGCGGGGACGTGGACGGCCTGGCGTTCCACGCCTTCTGGCTCGCCGGGGACCAGGTCGTGGCGGGCCTGCACGTCAACCTCTGGGACGACGGCCTGGACGGCGTCCGACACCTGATCCGCGAGCGCCGCCCGGTCGACCCCGACCGCCTCGCCGATCCGACCGTCCCCCTGGCCGCCCTCGTCGGCTGACCGCGGTGTCGCGCGGCCGGGTCGGGTCGATCGGCCGGCGGACCGCCGCGTCCGCCGGCGCTCACCCGGCCGGGTCGTCGTCGGGTGCGCTCAGCAGCTCGGCGAGCACGGCCGCGTGGCTGTGCTCGACGTCCTTCGTGGCGGTCAGCAGCGTCAGCGCCCGGCCCCGCGCCCGGTCCCGCAGCTCGCGCAACGCCGACCGCCCTGGGGGCGCGTCCAACTCGGCGCGGTAGCGGCGGCGGAACTCGGCGAACCGGTCGACGTCGTGCGCGTACCACTTGCGCAGGTCGGTGGACGGCGCGAGGTCCTTGGCCCAGTCGTCCAGCGAGAGGTCGTCCTTGCGCACGCCGCGCGGCCACACCCGGTCGACCAGCACGCGGACGGCCCGGTCCCGCTCCACCCCGTCGTACACCCGACGCACCCGCACCCGGTGGGACATCCCATCGCCTCCGATCCGACCGCACGACGGACCCGTGACCGGTCGAGGATAACGCCGGTCCGCCGCACCCGGCGGCGATCTCCGGCGGGCGATCACCGCCCGCCACCAAGACGGTCCGAATCGTCATGTGTTCGTCAGGTTCGCCGGCGGCTGCTCGCGGCATGATGGTGGGGCGGGACCCCGGGGGGGGGTCCCCCCCCCGTGGACCCCCACGAAGCTAACCAGGGGGCGCGGGGGGCCCGGCGGGCCGCGCGCGTCGCCCC
>NZ_JBHYXZ010000162.1:11418-16283 GCF_042752395.1 Actinosynnema sp. NPDC059335
TTGGTGTGGTGGGGGGGCGGGGGGGCGCGCGCGGGTGGGGGGGGGGGGGGGGGGGGCGGGCGCCCCCCCCCGCGCCCCCCCACCACATCTTCCGAACGCGGGCACGCGGGGCAGCCGGGCGGCCGACCGTCGTCGCGCGTCGGCCGAAAGTCCCGGATGACGGTCGGCGGCGCCGAGACCGGCTTCGGCGAGTCGGCGATCCGCTGCGCGGTCACCCTCGTCGACCAGCCCGCCGGGGGTGCGCGTCGTCCCCGAGCCGCTGCGCGCCCCGGCCGACTACCGCCGCGAACCCGACGGCGTCGGCTCCGGCCTGAAGGCGCCGTCCCGACCCCCGGCGTCATCCCCGGCGGCGACGGGGTCACCGTCACCGCATGGCGGTGACACCCCGCCCGCCCCGGTGGCGGACGGGATTCGCCGGCCCGGTGCGCCACCACCGCGGCCGCTGGTTTCGCGCAACATGTGTGCGCTAACAGGTTCGGTGGCCGGGGTCGGCGATCACCGGGGGTGTCGTCCGGTGCGCCTGGGTGACGAGTGAGCGCTCGGTGAGCGTCGGGTCGCCCATAGTGCGTGCTACAGCGTGGATCGGGGCACGGAAGTGGACATTGACAGTGGCGTTACCACGGTGTTTCAATGTTCACCCACCGAATGTTAGCGCTAACACACGAGACTCGCACCACGGCGTCACCGCGCCTCCTCCCGTGATCACCGCCCGCGGGCCCGTCCGGCCTGCCTCGTCGTCCCGCCCTCCGACCGCACGGCCACCGCCCCGCTCCGGCGGTGGTCCGCCGCGCCCTGACCACCGGAAGGAGCCCGCCGCATGAGACACCGCCGGGCAGGCGTCGCCGCCCGGGTCACCGCTGCCGCCGGCCCGGTCGACGCCCCGAACGCCACCGCCGCAGGCTCCCACCACGCCCCTCACGACCCTCTCAACTGCGACTGAACCGCCACCCCACCGGATAGGACCGCAATGAGACATCGGCACCGCCCGCGCCTCGCGCGCACCTCCTTCCTGGCCGCCGCGTTGATGGTCGCGGCCACCGTGACGGCGACCCCCGCCGCCACCGCCGCCGAACCGCCGCTGCCCGACGGCGCCAGGGTGGACGCCTTCGACGGCACGGCCCTGGGCCCCGACTGGACCGTCGTGAGCCCCGTCCCCGAGGCGCTGCGCGTCGCCGACGGCCGGTTGACGCTGACGTCGCAGCGCGGCGACACCTACCAGACCGCCAACGACGCCAAGAACCTCGTGCTGATGGACGTGCCGGACGCCGACTTCACCGTGGTCACCCGCGTGTCGGGGGCGGTCGCCAAGACCTACCAGGGCGCGGGGCTCATCGCCTGGCAGGACATGGACAACTACGTCCGGTCGGGCCTGACCTTCGTCGGCAACCTGTCCCCGTCGGGGCGGGCGATCGAGAACGACATCGAGACCCGCGCGGCGTTCACCGCCAACAAGTTCACCGACCGCCCCGACTCGACCGGCGAGACGCTGCGCATGCAGCGCACCGGCAACACCGTCGCCACCAGCTACTGGGACGGCCAGGCGTGGGCCGACGCGGGCACGGTGACCGTCACCTTCCCGATCACGAAGATCGGCCTGTACGCGTTCGCCGCGACCGACGGCACCGCCCACGAGGCCGCGTTCGACTACTTCGCGCTGTCCTCGGCGGGCGGCTCCGACCAGGTGCCCGCCGGGCAGTTCACGTTCACCACCCCGTACCTGACGACCAGCGGCGACGGCCTCGCCCTGACCGACTCCCGACCCGCGAACGCCCTCGCCCTGACCGCCACCGCGGCGGACGGCGCGACCGGCGCGGTCAAGCCCGTCACCCTGAAGTCGGGCGAGCGGCCGGTGGTCGTCCGCGACGGCAGGCTGGTGCTCGCCGCGCCGGGCACGACGCCGACCGCGCTGCGCCTGACCGACGTGGGCGGCGGCAAGGTCGCGCTGCGCTCCGCGGCCGACCCCGAGTCCTACGCCGTGCGCCGCGCAGACGGCGCGCTCGCGCTCGGCGGCCGGGCCGAGGCGGTCAGGCTGACCGTCACCCCGGTCAGCATCGCCGAGCACACCCTGGCCGTGGACACCGCCGCGCCGCGCACCGAGATCAGCGACGACCTGTACGGCATCTTCTACGAGGACATCAACTACGCCGCCGACGGCGGCCTCTACGCCGAACTGGTCCGCAACCGCTCGTTCGAGTTCAACTCCTCGGACAACGCCTCGTTCACCGGCCTCACCGCCTGGGAGGCGGTCAACCGCGCGGGCGCCACCGCCACGCCGACCGTCGGCACCGGTGACGGCCGCCTCAACGACAGCAACCGCTACTTCCTCACCCTGACCACGACCGGCGCGGGCGCGGGCATCCGCAACACCGGCTACAACACCGGGTTCGCCGTGAAGCAGGGCGACAAGTACGACGTGTCGCTGTGGGCCAAGTCCACCGCCGCCCAGGACCTGGCGGTCCGCGTGGAGGACGCCGCCGGCACCGGGGTGTTCGCCACCGGCACGGTCCGCGTCGAGGCGTCGTCGTCCTGGCGCAAGTACACCGCGACCCTCACCGCCACCGGCACCACGACCGCGGGTCGGTTCGCCGTGCTGGCCGGCGCGGCGGGCACGCTGAACCTCGACATGGTCTCCCTCATGCCTCAGGACACCTGGGTCGGCCCGGTCAACGGCCGCTCGGTGCTGCGCAAGGACCTCGCCGAGAAGATCGCCGCGCTGGAACCGAAGTTCCTGCGCTTCCCCGGCGGCTGCGTGACCAACGTCGGCACGTTCGACACCTACCTGGAGAGCGGCGGCGTCGACCGCCAGCGCACGTACCAGTGGAAGGAGACCATCGGGCCGGTCGAGGAGCGCCCGACCAACTTCAACTTCTGGGGCTACAACCAGTCCTACGGCATCGGCTACCTGGAGTACTTCAAGTTCGCCGAGGACATGGGCGCCACCCCGCTGCCCGTGCTGTCCGTGGGCGCGAACGGCTGCGGCAGCCGCATCCCCGAGATGACCGACGCGGCCCGCGTCCAGCGCTGGGTGGACGACACCGTCGACCTGATCGAGTTCGCCAACGGCGACACCACGACCGAGTGGGGCGCGAAGCGCGCGGCGCTCGGCCACCCGGCGCCGTTCAACCTGCGCTACATCGGCCTGGGCAACGAGGAGAACACCACGACCTTCGAGCGGAACTTCCCGGCCTTCCGGGACGCCATCAAGGCCCGCTACCCCGAGGTCGTCGTCATCTCCAACTCCGGTCCCGACGACGAAGGCGCGCGGTTCCGGGCGCTGTGGGAGTTCAACCGGGCGCAGAACGTCGAGATGGTCGACGAGCACTACTACAACGACCCGGCGTGGTTCCTGAACAACAACAACCGCTACGACAGCTACGACCGCAACGGCCCGCATGTGTTCCTCGGCGAGTACGCCTCGCGCGGCAACACGATGGGCAACGCGCTGGCCGAGGCGTCGTACATGACGGGCCTGGAGCGCAACGGCGACCTGGTCGAGCTGGCGTCGTACGCGCCGCTGCTGGCCAACGAGTCCTACGTGCAGTGGTCGCCGGACGCGATCTGGTTCGACAACGACGAGTCGTGGAACTCGGCGAGCTACTACGTCCAGCAGATGTTCTCGGTGAACCAGGGCGACCAGGTCGTGCCGAGCACCCTCACCGCGGGTCAGAGCCCGGAGCAGCCCGTCCGGGGCGGGGTGTTCCTGTCCACCTGGAACACCAGCGCGGCCTACGACAACGTGAAGGTCACCGCCAACGGCGACGGCTCGGTGCTGTTCCGGGACGACTTCTCGACCGCCCCGGCCTGGCAGCCGCAGGCCGGCTCCTGGGCCGTGCAGAACGGGCAGTACGTCCAGACCTCCACCACGACCACCGACGCGCGGTCGATCATCCCGGACGCCTACACCAGGAACTGGACGAATTACACCCTCGAACTCGACGCCCGCAAGGTGTCCGGCGCGGAGGGCTTCCTGATCGGCTTCGGGGCCGGGTCCTCCGGCGACTACTACTGGTGGAACCTGGGCGGCTGGAACAACACCCGGCAGGCCCTGGAGCGGGCCACCGGCGGCGCGCGCAGCGAGGTCGCCGAGGGTCCCGCCACGGTGATCGCCAACGACCGCACGTACAAGGTGAAGGTCGTGGTCGAGGGCGCGAAGATCAGCCTCTACCTGGACGGCGCGCTCCAGCTCACCTACACCCAGACCGCGCCGCGGACGCTGTACCAGGTCGTCACGGCCGACGAGGAGACCGGCGACGTCGTGGTGAAGGCCGTCAACCCGACCGGCGCCACCGCCCGCACCCGGGTGAAGGTCGACGCGGGCACCCCGATCGCGCCGACGGCGACCGTCACCGAGATGAGCGGCCCGCCGGGCACGGTCAACACCAAGGCCGCGCCGACGGCCGTCGCGCCGGTCGAGCGGGAGTGGACGGGGGCGTCGAACGACTTCACCTACGACTTCCCGGCCTACTCGGTCACGTTCCTGCGCCTGCACCGGGACGCCGACCAGGTGCCGCTCGACCTGACCGCGACCCCGCGGTGCGTCGGCGGCAAGGTCCACCTGGCCGTCACCGCGGTCAACACCGGCGACGTGCCGGTGGCGGTGGAGGTGACCACCCCGTACGGCGGTAAGGGCTTCGCCGCCGTCGAGCCGGGCAAGCAGGCGTACCAGTCGTTCAACACGCGCGCGGGCACCGTCCCCGCGGGCACCGTCACCGTGACCGCCACGCGCGACGGCCGGACGGCGACCCACACCGCCAACTACCCGTCGACCACGTGTTTCTGACGGTGCCGAGAGGACACGAGTGAGACCGCACCGAACCGCGGCCTCGGTGGCGGCGGTGGGGGGGGCGGGGGGGGGGCCGGCGGGT
>NZ_JBHYXZ010000162.1:16293-18340 GCF_042752395.1 Actinosynnema sp. NPDC059335
CCGGTCCCCCGGTTTTTCTGGCGGGCGCCGAGAGGACAGGTTTTCCCCCCCACACACCCGGGCAGGGGGGGGCGGCGGTGGCCACCCGGGGGCCCGCCACCGCCCCTCCCGCCGCCCCCGGCAACCCCGTCGTCACCTGCGGCTGAAACCAACGAGGAGCAGAACAGCATGAGACCACCCACCACGTCCCGCCTGATCGCGGCGTCCGCCCTCGGCCTCGCGCTCGGCGCGGCGGTCGTCGCACCGGCCTCGGCCGACCCCGCGGGGGACGCGGGCATCGACGTGAACGTCACCATCGAGGACACCGGCACCCCCGGGCAGCTCACGATGACGGTCGCGCCGAACGACGGCGTCACCCTCACCGAGAACGGCTCGGACGCCGCCGCCCGGCAGTTCACCGGCGTCACGCCGACCATCACGATCACCGACACCCGCCGGCCGGAGGACATCCCGGCGGGCTCCTTCTGGGCCGTGGTCGGCCAGGCGAGCGACTTCACGCCCGCCGGCGGCGGCGCCGGCTTCGGCTCCGAGCACCTGGGCTGGAAGCCGCGCCTGCTCACCGACACGACCACCGGCGCGGTGGCGGCCGGCGAACCGGTCTCCAGCGTCATCTCCGACGGGACCGGCGCGCCGGCCGTCGGCCTCCAGGGGCAGGAGCTGCTGGTGTCGACCGCGAACGCGGCGGACGAGACCGGCTCCTGGGACGTCAACGCCGACCTGGTGCTGCGCACCCCGGTCGACGTGCAGGCGGGCCAGTACCACTCGACGCTGACGCTGTCGCTGTTCGACCAGTCCTGACCCGTTCCACCCCGGTGTCCGGGACGCGGCCCCGCGCCGCGCCCCGGACACCTCGCACGTCGAGGGAGACCCGATGACCACGACCCGCACCCGGCGCGTGCTCCTCTGCGTCGCCGCTGCCGCCGCCGTGCTGTGCGGCCCCGCGCCGGCCGCGTCCGGGCAACCACCGCAGGGCGAGGTCACGTGGTCCGTGGTCCCCGCGAAGGCCGACGGCCCGGACGGCAGGCGGGTGGTCGACCTGGAGCTGCGCGGCGGGGAGCGGATCACCGAGCACGTCGCGGTGACCAACCACTCGCCCCGCCCCGTCACCTTCGCCATCGACGCCAACGACGGCTACCTCACCGACAAGGGCCTGTTCGACATGCGGGCCGCCGACGTCACGCCCACCGACGGCGGCTCCTGGATCGACGTGCCGGAGACCGTCACGGTGGCGGGCGGCGCGACCGCGGTGGTGCCGGTGGCCGTGGCCGTGCCGGACCACGCCACCCCCGGCGACCACCCGGCGGGCGTCACGGCGTCCCTGGACACGCTGTCGGGCCAGGTCCGCGTGCGCAACCGCGTGGGCGTCCGGTTCAACCTCCGCGTCACCGGCGACCTGAAGGCCGCGCTCGCCGTCACCGACGTCCACGCCACCTACGAGGGGTCGTGGAACCCCTTCGCCGCCGGCACCGTCACGGTGCGGTACGCGGTGACCAACGACGGCAACGTCCGCGCCGCCGCCGACACCGGGATCACCACGTCGAGCCCGTTCGGCAGCAGCACGTGGACCGACGGCGCGGCCCCGCGGGCGCGGGAGGTGCTGCCGGGCGGCATGCGGCAGTTCGAGGCCCGGGTGCCCGGCCAGTGGCCGTTCGGGCGGATCGGCGCCACGGTTTCGGTCACGCCGGGGGCGGTGGACGGCGCCGCCGCGCCGCCGGCCGCCGAGCCGGTGACGGCGACCGTCACGACGTGGGCCCTGCCGATCCCGCAGGCCGTGTTGTCGGCCGTGGTCGTGCTGGTGCTGCTGCTCCTCCGCGTCGTCCGCCGTCGTCGTCGGCGGCGGCTCGAAACGATGCTGGCCGAAGCCAAGGCCGCCGGCCGCGCGGAGGCGGCGCGGGCACAACAGGCCGACTCGGTGTCCTGACGCGGTCCGGCTCGGCGCGGTCCGGCCTGTCTCGGCCGGGTGCGGCAGGTCGGCGCGGGGCGTGGCTCGGCTTGGTTGCCGTGCGCGAGCCCTCGATCCTGCGTGCTCCAGGGTCGCGTGGCGCCC
>NZ_JBHYXZ010000162.1:18350-18806 GCF_042752395.1 Actinosynnema sp. NPDC059335
CGCTCGGGTCCACCTCTGGTTGGCCTGGCCGTTGCAGGTCCAGAGGATCAGCCTCGTGCCGTTGGCGGTGCCCGCCTGGTCGGCGTCGAGGCAGAGCCCGGCGTGGGCATTGCGGATGGTGCCGTCGGAGCCGAACGTCCACTTCTGGTTGTTCTGCCCGTTGCAGCTCCACGTGATGACGCGGGTGCCGTTGGCGGCCCCCTGGTTCTCGGCGTCCAGGCACTTGTCGCCGAAGACCCGGATCTCACCGCCCGCCCAGCTGGTCCACGCCTGGTTGGCGGCGGTGTGGCAGTCCCACAGCAGCGTGGCCGCGCCGGCGGCGGTGGAGGCGTTGTCCACGTCCACGCAGCGGCCGGAACCCGTGCCGCGCAGGCGTGAGGTGGTGGCGGCGATCGGGCTGCCGCCCGACACCCGGTACACCGCCACGCCGTGCGCGGGCACCGTGGCCGAGATCGT
>NZ_JBHYXZ010000163.1:0-18789 GCF_042752395.1 Actinosynnema sp. NPDC059335
GTGTCTCGTGGGCTCGTTTATTTTTATAAGAGACCGGTCAAGGGGGCGCTTCCAGCCCTACCGCAACAGTGGGCTGGAACCGCCCCCTTGACGCGTGCGGTAGCCCTTGTGGAGGTCGGCGGGATGACACGAAACCCGACCCACCACCCAGCAGAGGCTTGACCACCAAACCCCGTCATCCTGCTGGCCTGCCCGTCCGGCGAGGACGCTCTTGATCTTTTACTCTTCTGCTCTTTCGCGCCCTCACCGCTCACACGACCCGATCAGACCACCCGATCAGGTCGCCTGGTCACGCCAACGCCGCCAACGCCGCGTGCACCATCACCCGGACCCCCACCAGCAACGCCCGCTCGTCGAGGTCGAACCCGGGCTGGTGCAGGTCCTTCTGCTTCCCCACCCCGTCCCACACGCCCAACCGGGCGAACGATCCGGGCACGTGCTCCAGGTACCAGCCGAAGTCCTCGCCACCGGACGACTGCTCCGTCCCGGCCAGCGCGTCCTCGCCCAACGCCGCCTCGATGCCCGCGCGCAGCAGCATCGTGCTCTCGCGGTCGTTCACCACGGGCGGCACGCCGCGCCGGTGGTGCAGGTCGAACCCGACCCCGGTCGGCGCGAGCAGCGCCCCGACCAACTCCTTGATCAACGGCTCCAGCTCGGCCCAGATGTCCCGGTCGCCGGTCCGCAGCGTCCCCCGCAGCACCCCGTCCTGCGGCACCGCGTTGGGGGCCTCGCCCGCGTGCACCGCGCCCCACACGAGCACCGTCCCCGACCGGGGGTCGACCCGGCGCGACAGCAGCCCCGGCAACCCCGTGATCACGGTGCCCAGCGCGTGCACCAGGTCGGCCGTCAGGTGCGGCCGGGACGTGTGCCCGCCCGGCGACGTCAGCCGCAGCTCCAGCATGTCGCTGGCCGACGTGATCGCGCCGATCCGGGTGCCGATCCGCCCCACCTCCAGGCGCGGGTCGCAGTGCAACCCGAAGATCCGCTCCACCCCGTCGAGCCCGCCCGCCGCCAGCACGTCCAGCGCGCCGCCCGGCATGACCTCCTCGGCGGGCTGGAACACCAGCCGCACCCGGCCGGGCAGCTCGGTCGCCGAGGCCAGCGCCAGCGCCGCGCCCAGCAGCACGGTGGTGTGCGCGTCGTGCCCGCACGCGTGCGCCACCCCGTCCACTGTGGACGAGTACGGCGCTCCGGTGTTCTCCGGCAGCGGCAGCGCGTCGATGTCCGCGCGCAGCGCCACGCACCGCGGCCCGGAGCCGACGTCGCACACCAGCCCGGTGCCGCCGGGCAGGACGCGCGGCTTCAGCCCGGCCGAGCGCAACACGTCGGCGATCAGCTCCGTCGTGGCGTACTCGTGCCGCGACAGCTCCGGGTGGGCGTGGATGTGCCGTCGCCAGGCGACGACCTCGGCGGCGTTGGCCGCCAGCCAGTCGTCCAGCCACGAGGGTCCGCGCCCTGCACCGGGATCATCCACAGGGGCAATGCTGACCCCACGATCGGTCAACAGCACCTCGGCACCCTCCTCCGGTAGACGCGAGTCCAGGACCGTCATGCCGCACCCGCCAGCAGTCGAGAGCGCTGCGCACCGTCCGTGGCAGCGGAAATTGTGGTCCAGGCGAGGGCGAGTGCCCCGTCGAGCACTGCGCGGTCGGCGGAGGCCGACGCGCAGGCGGTCGCGAACTCGATTTGGTGGTTCACCGCGTCTCCGCAGTCGATGGCGATGGTCGGGTGGATGGCCGGCAGCGCACGGGTGATGTTGCCCATGTCGGTGCTGCCGATCTTCTCCTTGAGCTCCTCCTCGGGGCTCAACGGGTGCCTGCCCAGCTCCGTCACGGCCTGCCGGTAGGCGTCCGCGAGCCAGGGGTCAGGGGTCAGCTCGGCGTACACCGGGGAGACCTTCACGACCTCGTGGGTGCAGCCGGTGGCGAGCGCGCCCGCCTCGAAGCAGCGGTTGATCCGCTCCTCCAGCCGGCGCAGCGACTCGAGGTCGTCGGCGCGCAGGTCGAACATGGCCGACGTGCGCGCGGGCACGATGTTGGGCACCGCGCCGCCGCGGGTGACGATACCGCTGACCATCTGGCCGGGCTCCAGGTGCTGGCGGGCGAGCCCGATGGCGACCTGGGCGACCGTGATCGCGTCGGCGGCGTTCACGCCCAGGTGGGGCGCGGCGGCGGCGTGCGACGGCTTGCCGGTGTAGTGCACCTCGACGTCGGTGATGGCGAGCGATCGGGCGGCGACGGCCTCGTACGGGGCCGGGTGCACCATCATCGAGAACGCCACGTCGTCGAATACCCCGCGTTCGAGCATCAGCACCTTGCCGCCGCCGACCTCTTCGGCCGGGGTGCCGATCACCCGGACGGTGAGACCCAGCTCGTCGGCCACGTCACGCAGCGCGAGCGCCGCGCCGGTGGACGCGGCGGCGATGACGTTGTGCCCGCACGCGTGGCCGATCTCGGGCAGCGCGTCGTACTCGGCGCACAGCCCGAGCACCAGCTCACCGGAGCCGAACGAGGCCGTGAACGCCGTCTCGAGGTCTGCCACGCCGCGCTCGACCTCGAAGCCCGCGGCGGCGAGCAGGTCGGCGACTTTGGCGGCGCTGCGGTGCTCGGCGAACGCCTGCTCCGGCTCCGCGTGGATGCTGCGCGAGAGGTCCACCAGCGCAGTCGAGTACCGCTCGACGGCCGAGCGCGTGCTCATCTTGAAGTCGGTACTCATTTGCGTCCATCCTGCATCACGGTCCGGCCGGCACGGCGCACCCCGGGTTGATCAACCGCCAACCGGTCGCGGCGATGCGCCGAGCGGTGACCGGGTTTCGGTCAGACCGATCAAGTCTGCGCAGGATCCTGCTCAAAGGCGACCCGATATCGCCCCGACGCTCCCACTAGCTGGGAATCACCCGGACTTGCGCCCGGCCCGCCACTTCGACCAGCGCTTCTTGTTCCGCCAGTAAACGAGGGCGAACAAGGCCAGCGCGATACCGCCCATCCACCACTTCTTTCGGGTTTCCGCACCGGACTGCGGCGCGGGCTCACCCTCCTGAGGTGCGTTGACGTCCGGACCGGGCGGCACCGTGCCCTCCGGCTGGATCGTGCCGCCGGGCGCGAGGGTCTCGGTCGGCTGGGCCGCCAGGACCGGTCCGGGGTGCGGCGATGTCGGCGCGGCGAGCCCTGTGCCCGACCCGGCGAACACACCGGCCAGCACTAACAGGAACACCGCGAACCCGGATCGCCACATGGTCGCCAAGCCTAGCTACACCCATTCGTGGTTACCACTGTCAGTGGTCGTCCAAACCGGTATTCGTGCACGCGCTGTGAACGGAAATCCACGCTCAGCCGTTCTCCCGGAACGCCGCGAGGATGCGTTCCGCGGCCAGCGTGGCGGTCAACTCGCCGTCGCGGACCTGCCGCTCCACCTCGGGCACGACGGCGCGCACGCCGGGCGCGGCGCGCAGGCTCGCCAGCAGCTGGTCGTTCACCATGGCCCAGGTCCAGTCGACCTGCTGGCGACGCCGCCGCTCGGCCAGCTCGCCCGCCGCCTCCAGCGCCTCCCGGTGCCGGGTGACCTGCTGCCACACCGCGTCGAGCCCGGAGCCGTCCAGACCGCTGCACGTCAGCACGGGCGGGTGCCACACCGCGTCCGGCGGGCGCAGCAGCCGCAACGCCCCGGCCAGCTCGCGGGCCGCCTTGCGGGCGTCCAGCTCGTGCGGGCCGTCGGCCTTGTTGACCGCGATCACGTCGGCCAGCTCCAGCACGCCCTTCTTGATGCCCTGGAGCTGGTCGCCGGTGCGGGCCAGGGTCAGGAACAGCGAGCAGTCCGTCATGTTCGCCACCGCGACCTCGGACTGGCCGACGCCGACCGTCTCGACCAGCACCACGTCGTAGCCCGCCGCCTCGACCAGCACGATCGACTCGCGGGTGGCCTTGGCGACACCGCCGAGCGTGCCGGAGGTCGGCGACGGCCGGATGAACGCCGCGCGGTCGACCGCGAGCCGCGCCATCCGGGTCTTGTCGCCCAGGATCGAGCCGCCGGTGCGGGTGGACGACGGGTCGACCGCGAGCACCGCCACCCGGTGGCCCCGGGCGGTCAGCATCGAGCCGAACGCGTCGATGAACGTCGACTTGCCCACGCCGGGCACGCCGGTGATGCCCACGCGGTGCGCGCCGCCGGAGTGCGGCAGCAGCTCGACCAGCAGCTCCTGCGCCCACGCCCGGTGGTCCGCGCGGGTCGACTCGACCAGCGTGATGGCCCGCGCCAACGTGCCGCGGTCGCCGGCCAGGACGCCCTTGGCGTACTCGCCGACGTCGACGGGCCTAGCCATCTCGTCCCGGCAGCGCGCTCCCGACCTCACCGACCCGC
This sequence comes from Actinosynnema sp. NPDC059335, assembly GCF_042752395.1. Lineage (NCBI taxonomy): Bacteria > Bacillati > Actinomycetota > Actinomycetes > Pseudonocardiales > Pseudonocardiaceae > Actinosynnema > Actinosynnema sp. NPDC059335. The sequence continues at coordinate 4,357 of NZ_JBHYXZ010000163.1, forward strand.
TCGGCCCCACCGACCGACGCCCCACCGGCCTGCTCGGCCCGACCGGCCGACGCACCGCCGACCGGCCCACCGGCCACGTCACCGTGCCCCAACTGCTCCGCCAGCTTGCGCAGCAGGTCACCGGCCGCGTCCGCGATCACCGTGCCGGGCGGGAAGATCGCCGACGCCCCGGCCGCGCGCAACGCGTCGAAGTCCTGCGGCGGGATCACCCCGCCGACCACGATCATGATGTCGTCCCGCCCCAGCTCCGCCAACGCCGCCCGCAGCGCCGGCACCAGCGTGAGGTGCCCGGCCGCCAGCGACGACACCCCGACGATGTGCACGTCGGCCTCGACGGCCTGCCGGGCGACCTCGTCCGGGGTCTGGAACAGCGGGCCGACGTCCACGTCGAAGCCCAGGTCGGCGAACGCGGTCGCGATCACCTTCTGGCCGCGGTCGTGCCCGTCCTGGCCCATCTTGGCCACCAGGATGCGCGGCCGCCGCCCCTCGGCCTCGGCGAACGCCTCGACCACCTGCCGCGTCGCCTCCACGTTCGACACCGACCCCGCCTCCTGCCGGTAGACGCCGGTGATGGTCCGGATCTGGGCGGAGTGCCTGCCCCACACCTTGCCCAGCGCCTCGGAGATCTCGCCGACGGTGGCCTTGGCGCGGGCCGCCGAGATGGCCAGCTCCAGCAGGTTGCCGTCCGAGCCCGCCGCCCGCGTCAGCGCGTCCAGCGCCGAGTCCACGGCGGCCTGGTCGCGTTCCGCCCGCAGCCGGGCCAGCTTGGCGAGCTGCTGCGCCCGCACGCCGGCGTTGTCCACCTTGAGCACGTCGATCTGCTCGTCCACCTCGACCTGGTACTTGTTCACGCCGATCACCGGCTGCCGGCCGGAGTCGATGCGCGCCTGGGTGCGCGCCGCGGCCTCCTCGATGCGCAGCTTCGGGATGCCCGCGTCGATGGCCCGCGCCATCCCGCCCGCGGCCTCGACCTCGGTGATGTGCGACCACGCGCGGTGCGCCAGGTCGTGCGTGAGGCGTTCGACGAACGCGCTGCCGCCCCACGGGTCGATCACCCGCGTGGTGCCGGACTCCTGCTGGAGCAGCAGCTGGGTGTTGCGGGCGATGCGCGCGGAGAAGTCGGTGGGCAGCGCCAGCGCCTCGTCCAACGCGTTGGTGTGCAACGACTGCGTGTGCCCCTGCGTGGCGGCCATGGCCTCGACGCACGTGCGCGCCACGTTGTTGAACACGTCCTGCGCCGTGAGCGACCAGCCGGACGTCTGGCAGTGCGTGCGCAGCGACAGCGACTTCGGGTTCCGCGCGCCGAAGTCCTTCACCAGCTTCGCCCACAGCAGCCGGGCGGCGCGCATCTTGGCGACTTCCATGAAGAAGTTCATGCCGATCGCCCAGAAGAACGACAGCCGCGGCGCGAACGCGTCCACGTCCAGCCCCGCGTCCCGGCCCGCGCGCAGGTACTCCACGCCGTCCGCGAGCGTGTAGGCCAGCTCCAGGTCGGCCGTCGCGCCCGCCTCCTGCATGTGGTAGCCGGAGATGGAGATCGAGTTGAACTTCGGCATCCGCTGCGAGGTGAAGGCGAAGATGTCGGAGATGATCCGCATCGACGGCTGCGGCGGGTAGATGTAGGTGTTGCGGACCATGAACTCCTTGAGGATGTCGTTCTGGATGGTCCCGGCGAGCTGCTCGGGCGCCACCCCCTGCTCCTCGGCCGCCACCACGTACAGCGCCAGGATCGGCAGCACCGCGCCGTTCATGGTCATCGACACGCTCATCCGGTCCAGCGGGATGCCGTCGAACAACTGGCGCATGTCGTAGATCGAGTCGATGGCCACGCCCGCCATGCCGACGTCGCCCGCCACGCGCGGGTGGTCGGAGTCGTAGCCCCGGTGGGTGGCCAGGTCGAACGCCACCGACAGGCCCTTCTGGCCGGCCGCGAGGTTGCGGCGGTAGAAGGCGTTGGACTCCTCGGCGGTGGAGAACCCGGCGTACTGCCGGATGGTCCACGGCTGGTTGACGTACATCGTCGGGTACGGGCCGCGCAGGAACGGCGCGATGCCCGGGTAGGTGGCCAGGAAGTCGAGGCCCTCGGTGTCGGCGGCGGTGTAGACCGGTTTCACGCCGATGCCCTCGGGCGTCTCCCACGTCAGCGCGTCCGCGCCCTTCCCGGTGGCCTCCTGCAGCGCGGCGTGCCACTGCGCGGCGTCGGCGGTGGTGGGCTCGCCCAGGTCCACGTCGGCGAAGTTCGGGATCATCGCGGCACTCCAAGGGCTTCGAACGTGTGCTCCAGGACTTCCAACGCCGGGCAGCCGGTGAACACGTACTCGTCGATCGAGGCGTCGGACTGCTTGCCCGCCAACAGGACCCGCTCCGCGCCCGCCTCGCGCAGCGCGCGCTCCACGGGCCCGGCCAGCTCGGCGTAGCCGCTCTCGCTGCCGCACAGGCACGCGATCCGCGCGCCGCTCTCGCGGAACTTCGCGACCACGTCGTCCACCCCCGCGGTCGCGCCCGCGGCGGGCGTCTCGATGCCGCCCGCCTGGAACAGGTTCGCCGCGAACGTGGCGCGCGCGGTGTGCGCGGCGACCGGGCCGAGGGTGGCCAGGAAGACCTTGGGGCGTTCGGGGGCCGCGTCGGCCGCGTCCCGCAGCGCCTCGAAGTCCTGGGCGTACCGGATGCGCGGCAGGCCGCCGCCCGGTTCCTCCGGCGCGGGCGCGCGGACCACGGGCTGCTCGCCGAGGTTCGGGAACTCGCTGACGCCGGTGATCGCGTCGGTCCGGTCGGCCAGGTTGGCCCGGCGGCGTTCCCAGGTGGCCGCGATCCGGTCGGCGACCAGGTCGAACGCCCGCGGCAGCCCGCCCGCGGCCTCGATCTCCCGGAACCACGCCCAGGCGGCGCGCGCCAGGTCGGCGGTGAGCTTCTCCACGTACCAGGAGCCGCCCGCCGGGTCGATCACGCCGGCCAGCTTCGACTCCTCCAGCAGCAGCGACTGGGTGTTGCGGGCGATGCGCCGGGAGAAGTCGTCGGACAGGCCGATCGCGTGGTCGAACGGCAGCACGGTCACCGCGTCCGCGCCGCCCAGGCCCGCGCCGAAGCACGCCACCGTGGTGCGGAGCATGTTCACCCACGGGTCGCGCCGGGTCATCATCGCGGGCGACGTGACCGCGTGCTGCGCCTGCGGGGCGGGCGCGCCCGCGACCTCGGTGACCCGCGCCCACAGCCGCCGCGCGGCCCGGAACTTGGCGATGGTGAGGAACTGGTCGGCCGTGGCCGCGTACCGGAACTCCAGCAGCCGCGCGGCTTCCGCCACGCCCAGCCCGGCCTCGGTGAGGTGCCGCAGGTACGCCACGCCGGCCGCGAGGGACGCGCCCAGCTCCTGCGCGTCCGAGCCGCCCGCCTCGTGGAACGGCAGGCCGTCCACCACGACCAGGCGCAGGTCGGGGAACTCGCGGGTCTTGCCCAGCAGGTCGGTCAGCGCCGCGAGGTCGGCGGGCCGGCCGGTGCGGGCGCGCACGCCCAGCGGGTCCGCGCCGACGTTGCCGCGCACCTCGCTCGCGAGCACGGGGCGCTGATCCCACACGCGCAGCATGGCGCGCCCGGCTTCGAGGAAGTCCTCGCCCGCGTCGACCACGACGGGCGCGAGGTCCAGGTAGACGTCGGCCAGCACGTCGTCGTAGGACGCCGGGTCGAGTCCCTTGAGCCACAGCGACGTGACGCCGTTCTCCAGGTCGGCCGTCACCGCCTCGCGGTCGGCGACCCGGTGCTGCTGGCGCACGTCCCAGCCCTCGACGGAGCCCTGCGGCCGGCCGCCCCGGGTGAACGGGGCCAGGCCGGGGAACCCGGCGTCGGGCGCGCCGTCGTCCGCCGTGTAGAGCGGCTGCACGTCCAGGCCGTCGTAGGTGGTGGTGATCAGCGACCCGTACTCCGCGCCCGACTTGCGCAGCACGCCCTGGACCAGGTCCAGCCACTGCTCGCGGTCGGCCGCGGGGAACTCGGCGGCCAGCGCCAACTCGCCTGACGGCTCCATCATGCTCCGCAGTGTTACTCACGGGTAAAACGACGGCTATGTGAGGTTCACCGCCGTGAACGATGCAGACGCCAGTCTTCCACGCTGGGGAATGATGGCGCAGTGGAGGAAGAACCCGCGGTTACCGGTCATGACCGGCTGATTGCCGGCCGTTACCGCCTGCGGCACGTCCTGGGTCGCGGCTCGATGGGCACCGTTTGGGCCGCTCACGACGAGGTGTTGCGGCGGGACGTCGCGGTGAAGGAGATCCTTCGGCCGGAAGGCGCGCCGGACGACGAGGCGGAGCTGCTTCGGGAACGCACGCTGCGGGAGGCCCGTTCGGCGGCGGCCCTCGCCCACCCGAACCTCGTGACGCTGTACGACGTGGCGCAGGTCGACGGCGACCCGTACGTGGTGATGGAGCTGGTGCCGTCGTCGTCGCTGGCGGAGGTGGTGCGGCAGCGCGGCCCGCTGACCGACGTGCAGGGCGCGGTCGTGGCCGAGGCGGTGGCGGCGGCGCTGGAGGCCGCGCACCGGGCCGGGATCACGCACCGGGACGTGAAGCCGGGCAACGTGCTCGTCGCCGACGACGGCCGGGTCAAGCTGACCGACTTCGGCATCGCCCGCAACGTCGCCGAGGCCACTCTGACCAGCCGCGGGATCACGCTGGGCACGCCCGCGTTCATCGCGCCGGAGGTGGCGGCGGGCGGCGCGGTGTCGTTCGCGGCGGACCAGTGGTCGTTGGGGGCGACGCTGTTCGCGGCGATGACCGGGCAACAGCCCTACGAGGGCGCGAACGTGCTCCAGACGATCAACCAGGTGGTGCACGGCGACGTGCCGTCGGCGTCGGTGTGCGGCGCGCTGGAGCCCGTGGTGGCCGGGTTGATGGTGAAGGAGCCGGCCGAGCGGATGGCGTTGGCCGAGGTGCGGCGGCTGGTCCGGCCGCTGCTGCCCGAGCCGGGCGCCGACGTGTTCCCCACGGCGGCGGCCACCCGCCCGGTGGTGGAGGTGGTGCGGCCACCGCTGGTCAAGCCGCCGATCCCGCCCGACACCCCGCTGGCCGACGACCCCGGCCCGCTGCCGTTCCCGGCGGCCGACCCGCCGACCCGGGAGCTGACCCGGCGGCCGGGGGTGGCGGTGCTGGTGGCCCTGGCGGCGGCGGTGCTGTTCGCGATCGGCAGCGTCTCCGGGTTCGCCCTGACCAGGACCGTGGCCGGCGCGCCGCTGCTGCCCCCGCCGAGCAAGGACACGCCGTCCCCGCCCGCGATCACCGGGACGCCGTCGCTGCGCCCGACCACCGCCTCCGCCGCCACCGCCAACGGCGAGCAGGGCGCGGAGTTCACCATCGACGTCGGGCCGGACTGGATCAGCTTCCTGGAGCAGCGGGCCAACAACGGGCTCGGGTTGAGCACGGTCGTCCACCTGGTCTCGCCGAACGGGTGGTACGAGGTGGCGGTCCAGCGGTTCCCGGACTACTACGCGCGGAACCGGATCGAGGACTACCTGGAGCTGGTGCGGTCGCGGTGGGCGGAGGACCAGTACTTCGGCGAGGCCCTGGAGCCGACCGACGTCCTGCCGCCGGGCGGGCCGGAGGCGGGCGTGCAGTACAGCTACCGGACCGTGGAACGGGCCACCTCCCTGGACCGCGGCGCCGTCGCGCCCGGTCCGGACCTGCGGCGCAGCCGGTACTCCCGGGTGCTGCCGCGCGGCAACGACCTGTGGGTCGTGGAGGTCGTCGTGCCGACGGAGCAGGAGGAGACGGGCCGCAGCCGGCTGTTCGACACCATCGCGCCCACGTTCCGGGTCAACGACTAGCCGCCGACTTCCCGGTGTTCCCCCGCTTCACCGGCATGCGCAAGCGCTTGCGGCACCCGCCGGCCCCTGGCGCGCCGGCCGGACCGCAACACTGCGGGCACCCGCCAGGGGCGGCTATTAGGCTCGCGCCGTGACCGCCATCAGTGAGAACACCACCCCCGAGGCCCTGGCGACCGACGCGGCCGAGGCGTTGGCCGAGCGGACCGGGGTGGCCAGGCACGACATCGCCGTGGTCCTCGGTTCGGGTTGGCGCCCGGCCGCCGACCTGATCGGCGCGCCGACCGCCGAGGTGCCCATGGGCGAGCTGCCCGGGTTCGAGGCGCCCACCGCCGTCGGCCACGGCGGGACCGTGCGGTCGGTGGCCGTCGGCGACAAGAACGTGCTGGTCATGCTCGGCCGCACGCACGGCTACGAGGGCAAGGGCGTGGCGAAGGTCGTGCACGGCGTGCGCACGGCGGCCGCGGCGGGCGTCGGCACGGTCGTGCTGACCAACGCGGCCGGCGGCCTGCGCCAGGGCATGTCGGTCGGCCAGCCGGTGCTGATCAGCGACCACCTGAACCTCACCGCGTCGTCCCCGCTGGTCGGGGCCCGGTTCGTGGACCTCACCGACCTGTACTCGCCGCGCCTGCGCGACCTCGCCCGGGAGATCGACCCGTCGCTGGAGGAGGGCGTCTACGCGGGGCTGCCCGGCCCGCACTTCGAGACGCCCGCCGAGATCCGGATGCTGCGCACGATGGGCGCGGACCTGGTCGGCATGTCGACCGTGCTGGAGGCCATCGCGGCCCGCGCGGAGGGCGTGGAGGTGTTCGGCCTGTCCCTGGTGACGAACCTGGCCGCGGGCATCACCGGCGAGCCGCTCAACCACGAAGAGGTGCTGGAGGCGGGCCAGGCGGCGGCGAGCCGGATGGGCGCGCTGCTGCGCGAGCTGGTGACGCGCGCATGACCCTCGGCCCGGCCCTGCGCGACGCCGCGTTCCGCTGGATCGCCGACGACCCCGACCCGGCGACGCGCCTGGAGTTGCAGACCGTCGTGGCGCGGGCGATGGGCGGCGACCCCGCCGCGGCCGAGGAGGTCGCCGACCGGATGGCGGGCCCGCTGACCTTCGGCACGGCGGGCCTGCGCGGTCCCGTGCGGGCCGGGCCGAACGGCATGAACCGGGCCGTCGTGATCCGCACCACGGCCGGGCTGGCCGCGTGGCTCCGGGCGAAGGGGCGCGTCGGCACGGTGTTCGTCGGCCGGGACGCGCGGCACGGGTCGGAGGACTTCGCCGCGGCGGCGGCGGGCGTGCTGGCGGGCGCGGGCTTCACCGTGCGGGTGCTGCCGCGGCCGCTGCCGACGCCGATCCTCGCGTTCCTGGTCAAGCGGCACGGCGCGGTGGCGGGCGTGCAGATCACCGCGTCGCACAACCCGCCCGCGGACAACGGCTACAAGCTCTACCTGGCGGGCGGCGGGCAGATCGTGCCGCCCGAGGACCGCGAGATCGAGGCGGCGATCCGGGGCGTGCCCGCGGCCGTGTCGGTGCCGCTGTCCGACGACCACCTGCCGGTGTCGGACGCCGAGGTGGACGAGTACCTGGAGCGGGTCGCGTCACTGCCCCGCGGCACGGCGCGCGACCTGCGCGTGGTGCTCACGCCGATGCACGGCGTCGGCGGCGCGACGGCGGTCGAGGCGTTGCGGCGGGCGGGGTTCACCGACGTGCGGGTGGTGCGGGAGCAGGCCGTGCCCGACCCGGCGTTCCCGACCGTGGCGTTCCCGAACCCCGAGGAGCCGGGCGCGGCGGACCGGTTGCTGGCGCTGGCCGCGGCCGAGGACGCCGACCTCGCCATCGCGCTGGACCCGGACGCGGACCGCTGCGCGCTGGGCGTCCGCGAGCGGGACGGGTCGTGGCGGATGCTGCGCGGCGACGAGACCGGCGTGCTGCTCGGGTCGCTCGTGCTGTCCACAACGGACAACCCGGACCCGTTGGTGGCCACCACGATCGTGTCGTCCTCGTTGCTGAAGTCGATCGCGGCGGCGCACGGCGCGCGGTACGCGGAGACGTTGACCGGCTTCAAGTGGCTCGTGCGCGCGGGCGACGGGCTGGTGTTCGCCTACGAGGAGGCGCTGGGCAACTGCGTCGACCCGGCGCACGTCAACGACAAGGACGGCATCTCGGCGGCCGTGGTGGCGTGCGACCTGGCCGCCGGGTTGAAGGCGTCCGGCCGCACCCTCCTGGACGCGCTGGACCAGCTCGCCGTCGACCACGGCCTGCACCTGACCGACCAGGTGTCGCTGCGGTTCACCGACCTGAGCCGGATCGGGGCGCTGATGGCCCGGTTGCGCGACCGGCCGCCCGCCGGGTTCGCGTTCGAGGACCTGCTGCCCGACGCCGACGTGGTGCGGCTCACGCGCGAGGGCGTGCGGGTGGTCGTGCGGCCGTCCGGGACGGAACCGAAGCTCAAGGCGTACCTGGAGGTCGTGGAACCGGTGGCCGGCGACCTGCCGTCCGCCCGCGACCGCGCCGGGCGGCGGCTGGCCGAGCTGCGGGCTCAGGTGTCGGACCTGCTCACGACGCCATAGCGAGCAGCAGGCACAGCACGGCGACGACGAGCGCCCCGCCCGCCGCGTAGTACGCGCGCCTGGTGGGCGGGCTCACCGGTCGCGGCCGGTTCTGCGTGACCGCCGCCACCGAGATGCGGCCCGAGATGTAGCTCGTGGTGCACAGCGCGACGCCGGTCGCCAGGATCATCGTGTTGACGTCCCACGGGCTGTGGTCCACCCCCGGCCACAGGGCGATGAAGACGAGCGGCAGGCCGATCAGCCCGACCCCGATCGCGACCCCCGCGCCCCAGGTGATCCGCCGGTTCCGCTTCATCGTGGCGATGCTGCGAGTTTCCATGACTCCCTCCCGGTAACTACTACCGAAGACGTGCGACGGCCCCCTCGGTTCCCGTCCGCAACCGGGCGTGACCGATGCTACCGAGCGGTTGCCGCCGGCCGCGGGTCGCGGCACCCTGTCCCGCGTGCCCCGCCTGTTGATCGTGCACCACACCCCGTCGCCCGCCCTGCACGAGCTGTTCGAGGCGGTGCTGGAGGGCGCGAACGACCCGGAGCTGGCCGACGTCGAGGTGGTCCGCCGCCCGGCGCTGGGCGCGACCGCCTCCGACGTGCTGGAAGCCGACGGCTACCTGCTCGGCACGCCCGCCAACATCGGGTACATCAGCGGGGCGTTGAAGCACTTCTTCGACACCGTCTACTACCCGTGCCTGGACGCCACGCGCGGCCGGCCGTTCGGCGCGTACGTGCACGGCAACCTGGGCACCGAGGGCGCGGTGAAGGCGTTGCGCGACATCACGACCGGCATGGGGTGGCGGCCCGTCGCGGAGACGCTCGCGTTGACCGGGGCGCCGGACGCCGCCGCCCGGGAGCGGTGCCGCGAGCTGGGCGCCACGGTCGCGGCCACGTTGCTCTGATCCGTAACGCGGTGCCGCGCCGTGACGACACACTGCCACGACGACATGTGGAGGCAGTCGATGACCCAACCGGTCGGTCCCCCGCCGATGTGCGGTTCCTGCGGTGCGTACCTTCAGCCACCGAGCACGACGTGCGCGGTCTGCGGGTCGACGCAGTGGCCGCAGCAGCCGGTGGCGCAGGCCCCGGCGTACCCGCCCCCGGGCGTGCAGCCGATGCCCTACGGGATGCCGGTGCGCGGTGTGGTGACGGCGAAGACGCCCGGCATCGCGGTGCTGCTGTCGTTGCTGTGGCTGGGCGCGGGCAACCTCTACGCGGGTCAGACGGCGCTCGGCGTGGTGCTGCTGCTGGTGAACTTCCCGCTGGTGTTCCTGGCCATGTCGGTGCTCGGGCTGATCATCGCGTTCCCGGTGTGGGCCGTGCTGGTGATCGTCTCGATCGCGACGGGCGTGCAGGGCGTGAAGAACTTCAACCACCGCAACGGCATCATCGTCCGGTAGCGGCGCTCACCGGTTCGACAGCTCCAGGAACTCCGGCGGGTACCGGTCGCCCGCGACGGCCGGCGCGGCGGCCTCGATCGCGCGGAGTTCCTCCGGGTCGAGCCGCAGGTCGGCGGCCGCGACGTTCTCCTCCAGGTACTTCACCCGCTTGGTGCCCGGGATGGGGACGACGTGCCCGTCGCGGTGGTGCACCCACGCCAGCGCCAACTGCCCGGCCGTGACGCCGCGTTCGGCGGCGAGCGCGCGCAACGCGTCCACGATGGCCGTGTTGCGGGCGAAGTTCTCCTCGGCGAACCGGGGCAGGCCGCGCCGCATGTCGTCCTCGGCCAGGTCGGCGACGGACGTGACGCGGCCGGTGAGGAACCCGCGACCCAGCGGCGAGAACGGCACGACGCCGATGCCCAGCTCGCGGCACGTGGGCGCGATCTCGGCCTCGACGTCGCGCGTCCACAGCGACCACTCGCTCTGCAACGCGCTGATCGGGTGCACGGCGTGCGCCCGGCGGATCGTCGCGGCCCCCGCCTCGGACAGCCCCAGGTGGCGGACCTTGCCCTCGGCGACGAGTTCGGCCATCGCGCCGACGGTCTCCTCGATCGGCACCAGCGGGTCGACCCGGTGCTGGTAGTACAGGTCGATGTGGTCCACGCCCAGGCGGCGCAGCGACGCCTCGGCGGCCCGCCTGACGTAGGCGGCGTCACCGCGCGGGCGGCGGTCCGGGTCGGCGAGGCCGAACTTCGTGGCGATCACCGCCTCGTCCCGGCGACCGCGCACGGCCCGGCCCACCAGCTCCTCGTTCGCGCCCGCGCCGTAGACGTCGGCGGTGTCGAGGAGCCGGACGCCGAGGTCGAGCGCCCGGTGGATGGTGGCGATCGACTCGGCCTCGTCCCCGACGCCGTAGGACTGGCTCATGCCCATGCAGCCGAGGCCCTGCCTGCCGGCCTCCAGCCCGCCCAGCGACGTCACGCGGTGATCCCCTCGACGAAGGTGTGCTCGATCTGCTCGTAGTGCGTGATCTTGTACTCGAGGACCTCCAGGCACGACTGGAGCTCGGCGATGCGCTCGCGGACCGAGGCCCGGTGCTCGAACAGGATCTGCTTGCGCCGCCCGGCGGTGGCCGCGCCGCGGTGCCTGAGCTGCGCGTACTCGCGCATCATGCGGATGGGCATGCCGGTGGTGCGCAGCCGGGTCAGGAACGCCAGCCAGCCGAGGTCGTCGTCGCTGTAGCTGCGCCGCCCGCCGGAGTCCCGGGCGGGCGGGTCGACCAGGCCGATCCGTTCGTAGTAGCGCAGCGTGTCGATCGACAACCCGCTGCGCTCGGCCGCTTGAGCGATCGAGTAAGTCACGTGACGACGGTAGGAGCTGGAGTGCACTCCAGGTCAAGCCGGTGGGCCCCACTCGGTCAGGTGCCGCGCCGGGCGGACCTCACTCGTCCTTCGGCGTGCCCCACGCCTCGAGGTGGGCGGCCATGCCGGCGACGTCGATCTGCTCCCGCCCCAGCGCGCGCACCAGGTCGAGCGCCTCGTCCTCCTCGGCGTCGATCCACCAGCCGTTGATGTCGCACAACGTCACCGCGGCGACCCAGCCCAGCCGCCAGTTCCCCTCGGCCAGCGGGCGGGTGCGGACGATGGAGTCGAGCAACGCGGAAGCTTTGAGCCAGAGCGTGTCGTACGCCTCGACCCCCAGCACTGTGGCCCTGGGGCGGTGGGCTGCGGAGTCGAGGAGACCTAAGTCGCGCACGACCAGGTCCCCGCCGGTGACGGCGGTCGCCAGCACGAGCAAGTCGCCGGCGTCGAGGTAGTTGACCACTGCTTGACGCGCTCCCTGTCCTGAAGGGCGGGGACTCCGGCACGGCCACGCCGCATCCGGGACGTCTCCTGCGCCACCTCCCACCCCCTCAGGTCCGTATCGCCTCCCCGCCCGACCGGCGGCGAGGATGTTGTCGGCCGCGTTGTGCGCCGAAGCGCAACCCGGACGCAGCCCGATCTTCAACGGCGCACGATACCGGTGCCCCTCCGAGCACCGTGGACGTTCACAGAGGTACAGGGGTGAACGGCGGGACACGCGGCGGTTGAGCTGCATGGATTGATCGTATCGAACATGTGTTCGAACGGCGAGGGCGAAGCGGGTCGGTCACCCGAAGGTGAGGGCGCGTCGTCGACGGGTGAGGTGGGTGCGGGGTCCCGCAACTGCGGCGGGACGTCAGGCGGAGCCCATCCGGTCGAGCAGGCCCCGGTACTTGGGGAGCACGCGCCCGAGGACCTCGGACAGCTGCTCCTCCTTCTGCAGCCTGGCCCACCGCTCGGCCAGCGCCAGGCGCACGACCTCCTGCTTGGAACGGCCTTCGGCGGCGGCGAGTTCGTCCAGCCGCCGGTTCTCCTCGTCACTCAGACGCAGAGTCATTGCCATGGAGAATGACGGTACCAACTTGATACCACGATGGCCAGGGCGTGTTTTATAACACTGTTGCGATACGATGCCCCGGTGCCACGACCGAAGACTCACGACGACGCGCTGCGCGGGCGGTTGCTCGAGCGCGCGGGCGAACTGCTGTCCACCGAAGGACCCGGCGCTTTGAGCTTGCGCAGGCTCGCGGCGGATGTCAACACCTCGACCACGGCCGTGTACTCGCTCTTCGGCGGGAAGGCGGCGCTGCTGAACGCCGTCTACGAGGAGGCGTTCCGCCGATTCGGTGAACGCATCGCGAGCGTGCCGCAGACCGACGACCCGGTGGAGGACGTGGTCCAGATCGGTCTGGCGTACCGGCGGAGCGCGTTGGCCGACCCGCAGTTCTACCTCGTGATGTTCAGCAAGGTGGTGCCGAACTTCGAGCCGTCCGAGGAGACGAAGGAGGCGGCGGTCCGGACGTTCCTGCCGGTGGTGCGCGACGTCGGCCGGGCCGTGGAGGCGGGGCTGTTCCGGCCCGAACCGGCCGAGCGGATCGCGTTGGCGATGTGGGGCATGGTGCACGGGCTGGTGAGCCTGGAGCTGAACGGGAACCTGCCGCCGGGCGTCGAGATCGCCCCCGTCTACGAGAGCGCCCTGCGCGCCCACACCGACGGTTGGCGCGTTCGCCGGGAGGCGTAGGTGGGGCCCGGGGAGGCGGCCGCCGCGAAACCTCCCCGGACCCCGTGAACTGCCCCGAATCAGGACAGTCCGCTGGTGAGCGCCTTGATCAGCTCGCCGTCGGCGGTGTCGCCGTCGAGCGACCAGATCATGGCGCCGCCGAGGCGGCGTTCCGCCACGTAACGCCCCTTGCGCTTCATCTCGACCGGGTCGTCCCAGGTCCAGAACGTGGTGCCGTCGAACAGCCACGCGTGCCCGGCCTTGGGGTCCCGGTGGACGGTGAACTTCGCCAGCTGCGCCTTGAGGACGCGGTAGTCCTCGTACCCGGCCTCGTAGGTGGCGGGCGCGGGGCCGGCGGCGGGCTGGAACAGGCCGTTGCCCTCGTTGCGCACGCCCGTCCAGCCGCGGCTGTAGAACGGCACGCCCAGCACGACCTTCTGCTTCGGCGCGCCGTTGCGCAGGTAGTGGTCGATCGCGACCTGGGAGCTGAACGGCGGGCTCGTCGGGTCGGCCGCGGGGGTGCGGATCGCCGACTGCTGGTTGGTCAGCGGCTCCCACGCGCCGTGGTAGTCGTAGCCCTGGACCGTGCCGAAGGTCAGCAGCTCGAAGACCTTCTTCACCTCGAAGCCGCGGTCGACCTGGGCCGGGTTGGCGGGCAGGAACGCGGTCAGGTCGTAGCGCTTGCCGGTGCGCGAGGTCAGCTTGCCCAGCTGCTTGCGGTACTCGACGAGCAGGGCGGTGAAGTTCTGCTTGTCCTCGGGACGCACCACGTTGCCGGGCGCGGCCTCGGAGGACGGCCACTCCCAGTCGAGGTCGATGCCGTCGAACACGCCGGCCGCCGCACCGGGCGCGGCGTCGGGGAAGTTGCCCTTGAGCCACATGTCGATGCAGGAGGCGACGTGCGCGGCGCGGGACTCGGGCGTGAGGGCCGCGTTGGAGAAGTACTTCGAGCCGGTCCAGCCGCCGAGCGAGATGTTGACGCGCAGCTGGGGGTGGCGGGCCTTGAGCTGCTTGAGCTGGTTGAGGTTGCCCGACAGCGGCTGGCCCGCGACGTCGGCCTTGCCGTTGACGCTCTGCTCGGCGGCGAACGGCCGCTGGTAGTCGGCCCACGGGTCGGCGCTGACGCACTTGCCGCTCTCGTCGAGGAAGCCGAACGCGTAGTTCAGGTGGGTGAGCCGCGGGGCGGTGCCGTTGGCGACCAGGTCGCGCACGAGGAAGTTGCGGTCGTAGCCGCTCCACTGGGTGTAGTACCCGACCACGCGCTCGTTGCGGCCGTGCCGGTCGTCCCGGTCGCCCTTGCCGTGCGCGACGGCCTGCGGCGCGAGCGACGCGGTCATCGCGGTGGCCAGGAGGGCGGGGAGCACCCATCTCCTGCTCGACATGCTTCTCCTCGCGGAACTCGACTGTGGTCCAGACCACGGTAGTGATGAGGTCTAGACCACCTCTACCCCCGAACGGCCGAATCCGCTAAGACGAATCCCCTTCACATCCATCCAGCTGACGCGCGTGTCCTACGTTCGCGTCGCGCGTGTCCTACGTCCGGAACACCCGAGTTGAACGCTCAGAACACGACCCGCCCGTCCTGAACGTTCAACTCGGGGTACGCGC
>NZ_JBHYXZ010000164.1:0-1560 GCF_042752395.1 Actinosynnema sp. NPDC059335
CGACCGTGCCGGTCGTCGTGCTGCCCCCGGCCGACGCGGCGGGGCAGTCCGCGACCGGCAGGCAGGAGGCGACGCGATGAGGGTCCGCGACCTGATGACGCGCGAGGTGGTGACGGTGTCGCCGGAGACTCCCGTCCGCGACGCGGGGGCGTTGCTCGTGGCCAGGGGGTTCACCATGCTGCCGGTGGTGGACGAGCGCGACGACCTGGTCGGCGTCGTCACCGAGGCCGACGTGCTGCGCGACCGGTTGCCGGTCGATCCCCGCGCCCTCGTGCACGGCGAGCCGCCGCGCCGACGTCCGACGCCGTGCCGCACCGTCGGCGAGGCGATGTCCGGGCCGGCGGTGAGCGCGTCCCCCGGCACGGACGTGGCCGACCTGGCTCGGCTGATGCTCGACCACGCCGCGCGCAGCGCCTGCGTGGTGGACGGCAAGCGCCTGGTGGGCGTGGTCACCCGGCGCGACCTGCTGCGGGCGATCAGCCGCGACGACCACGCGGTGGCGGCGGAGGTCCGGCGCCGGCTGTGCGTCTACGCCGACGCGCGCCGGTGGGCGGTGTCGGTGGTCGACGGCCGGGCGACGATCACCGACGAGCTGGACGACGAGCGTGACCGGCACGTGGCAGCGGTGCTCGCCGCCGCGGTGCCCGGCGTGGTCGAGGTCCGGTTCGCCGAGCCGCGCCACGCTGGCCGCCGCTGAGCGCGAGCAGTCGACGTCTCGGCTCGTCCCCCGTTCGACCGCCGGTCGCGCCGCCTCCCGTGGCTGCCGACGGCGCGGTGACCGTGGCGCCGCGGTCGCTCGTCGCCCACGCGCTCGTCGGGCCGGGAGGGCGGTGGCGTCCCGGTGGGGCGGATCCGTGCAGGTGACGTGCGGTGGGGGCATCGGGTGGGGGCGGCACCGTGGGCGAGCGCGGGGCGTGGGCGCGGTTGAGCACCGGGCAGCGGTGCGGGCCGTCGTGGTGGCGGGTGTGGTCGAGATTGCGCTCGCGGGCGGCGTGGCCGCCCCGGCCCGCCGCGGAGGTCGACGGCGGCGAGGGTGCGCCGGGGCCGCCTCCGGGCCGGCGTGCCGCGCCCTGTCGGACCCACGGCCGCGGCCGCCTTCGGGAGGTGGGGCGCAGGGTCGGAGGTCCCGCGCCATCAGGGACCCGTGTCGAGCCCAACGACTCTGTGGGCCGGGCGACCGCGGAGCGAGCCTTGAGGTGTCGGATCACACGAGGAGGCCACGACATGGGCACCGCTTCGACCGCCCTCCGCTCGGCGCCCCGCGCCGATGAGCACGGCCGTCCGCTCGCCGGGATGGGTGAGCGGGTCGACGACGCGGTCGCGGTCGCCTCGGTCGCGGCGACGCTGCTCCGCCTGCCGATCACCGCGGCGATCGGGGCGCGGGCGTACGTGGCGAGGTCCGCGCCGTGCGTCGAGGAGCCGTGCCCCGGGAGCGGAGCCGGGCCGTCGGCGCACGCGCCGGGCCCGGCGGGGGGGGAGATCGCGCTAGCCCCGCCCCCGGTCCGCCGGCCCCCCGGGGGCCCCGGGCGCCGCGGGGCCCCCGGGGGGGGGGGCGCGGGG
>NZ_JBHYXZ010000164.1:1570-13193 GCF_042752395.1 Actinosynnema sp. NPDC059335
GCCCCCGCCCCGGGGCCCGGCCGTCGCCACGCCGCGCTGCCCCCGCGGGCGGCCCCCGGGGCCGCGGTCGCCCCCGCGGCGCGGCGACGTGCCCGCCGGCGGTGCGGTCCCGGTCCGGGTGGGCGCCACAGCTGCGCCGGCGCGCGTACCGCTCACCGCCGAGGGCGTGGTCGTCGCGGCGGCGGCGGTCGTGATGGGCGCCTGGGTCGCCCTGGGTGGGTCCCTGGCGCTCGCGTACGTCGTGCTGAGGTCGGCGCACGCCGGTCCCCGGCGCCGACCGGGTGACATGGGGCGGGCCGCTGCCGGGCCCGGTTGGAGGAGATGGGCATGACCACCTATCCCGTTCGTGTGCGCGGAAGGTTGGATCCGGCGCTCAGTCGTTGGCTGTGGCTGGTCAAGTGGCTGCTGGTGATCCCGCACTACGTGGTGCTGGCCCTGCTGTGGGTGGCGTTCGCGGTGGTGGGGGTGGTCGCCTTCGTCGCGATCCTGGTCACCGGTCGTTACCCGCGTCCGCTGTTCGACTTCGCGCTCGGCGTGCTGCGCTGGACGTGGCGGGTCGCGTACTACTCGTTCGGCGCGTTGGCGACCGACCGCTACCCGCCGTTCAGCCTCGGCGAGGAACCCGACTACCCGGCGACCCTGGACATCGCCTACCCCGAGCGGCTCTCGCGCGGCCTGGTGCTGGTGAAGTGGCTGCTGGCCATCCCGCACCTGCTCATCGTCGGCGTGTTCCTCGGCGGTGGCGGCTACGTCGCGTTCCGGGCCGGGGAGTGGGCGTTCAGCCCGGCCGGTGGGCTGGTCGGTCTGCTCGTGCTGATCGCGGGCGTGGTGCTGCTGGTCACCGGCCGCTACCCGCGCGGCGTGTTCGACTTCGTGCTGGGCATGGACCGCTGGGCGCTGCGCGTCGCGGCCTACGTGGGTCTGATGACCGACGCCTACCCGCCCCTCCGGTTCGACACCGGCGGCGACGAGCCCGGCGTCGCGACCGTCGACGCGCCCCCGCGGCGACCACCGCGGACCGGCATCGCCAACCGCGTCGTCGCGGTCGTGATGGGCGTCCTGCTCCTCCTCGTAGGGGTTCTGGTCTCGGCCGCCGGGTCGTTGGGGCTGTGGGCCGACCGGAACCAGCGCGACGCGACCGGCGCGGTCGCGGCGCCCGCCCGCGTCCTGCGCACCGACGGCTACGCGGTGGAACTCGCCACCGCCGACGTGGAGTGGGCGGGCGCCGGGCGGCTGGTGGGCGAGGACTGGCTCGGCGACATCGTGCTCCGGGTCGACCCCGAGGCGTTCGTCGGCATCGGTCCGGCCGCCGACGTCGAGCGTTACCTGTCCGGTGTGGACCACGACCGGGTGACCGGCTTGGGCGACCGGGTCGACTACCGGCACAGCGCCGGCACCGCCCCGCCCACCGCCCCGGATTCCCAGTTGTTCTGGGTTTCGTCGGGTCACGGGAGTCTCACCTGGACCGCGCGACCCGGCGACTGGACCGCCGTGGTGATGAACCCGGACGGCTCGCGGGGCGTCGCGACGTCCGTCGTGGCGACGGCGACGTTGCCCGCGCTCGCCCCGGCCGGGTGGGCGTTGCTGGGCGTCGGCGTGGTGGTGCTGGTGCTCGGCGGCGGGCTGGTGCTCTTCGCCGTCACCCGACCCTTGCCGACCACGACCGAAGGAGAGATCGATGCGTGAACCGGATGTGGCCTCGCTGATGACCCGCGTGGTGGTCGGCGCCCGGCCGGGAACCCCGTTCAAGGAGGTCGCCGCGATGGTGACCGACGGGGCGTTCAGCGCCGTGCCGGTGCTGGACACCGACGGCCGCCCGATCGGCGTGGTGTCCGAAGCAGACCTGCTGCCCAAGGAGGAGTACCGCGGCGGCACCGAACCCGGTCCGTCGGTGCTCGCCGGGCGTGGGGC
Organism: Actinosynnema sp. NPDC059335; assembly: GCF_042752395.1. Lineage (NCBI taxonomy): Bacteria > Bacillati > Actinomycetota > Actinomycetes > Pseudonocardiales > Pseudonocardiaceae > Actinosynnema > Actinosynnema sp. NPDC059335. The sequence continues at coordinate 3,482 of NZ_JBHYXZ010000164.1, forward strand.
GAAGCAGCGCTGGCGCCAGGCCCACGGCGTGACCGCGGCCGACGTGATGACCACCCCGGTCGCCACCATCGGCCCGGACGAGCCCGCGAGCGCCGCCGCGCGCGAACTGGCCGCCCGGAACGTGCGCCGGCTGTTCGTCGTGGACACCGGCGGCAGGCTGGTCGGTGTCCTCTCGCGCCGCGACCTGCTGCGGGTCTTCCTGCGCACGGACGAGGAGTTGCGCCGGGAGGTGGCCGACCGGGTGGTGCGCCGGGCGCTGTGGCTGGATCCCGCGGCGGTGACCGTCGAGGTCGTCGACGGCGTGGTCACGCTGCGCGGGCACGTCGAGCGGCGCAGCGAGGCCGACATCGCGGTCCGGCTGACCCGCGCGATGCCGGGCGTGGTCCAGGTGACCGACGACCTGTCCTACGACTGGGACGACAACACCGGCCACCGGGTCGGGTGACGGGATGACCGCCCCGACGGAACTCCCCGGCCGCGGCCCGACCACGGTCGGACGACCCACGACCGGCGTCCTCGCGCACCGGCGTGCCGGGGTGGAGGAGGACTCGTGGACGCGGACGCCGGACACCGACCAGGAGGCGTTGTGAACGGGACAGTGGTGGTGGGGGTCGACGGGTCGGACTCGGCGCTCGACGCCGTGCGGTGGGCGGCGGAGCGGGCGCGGACCGGCGGGGCGCGGCTGCGCCTGGTCCACGCCGAGACGCCGCTGGTGGGTGAGGTCGCCGAACTCGACGGGCGAACCCGCGTCGCCCTGCACGACCAGGCGTCGCAGTGGGTGCGGGAGGCCGCCGACGCCGCCCGGGACGTCGACCCCGACGTGCGGCTCGACGTGCGCCTGCAAGTCGCCGACCCCGTGCCGCTGCTGCTGGCGGAGTCGATCGACGCCGATCTCCTGGTGCTCGGGTCGCGCGGACTGGGAGGGTTCACGTCGCTGCTGCTGGGTTCGACGGCGATAGCGGTGACCGACCACGGCGGTTGCCCGGTGGTGGTGGTCCGCGGATCGGGTGGGACCGGACCGGTCGTGTGCGGGGTGGAGGAGGAGAACCCCGCCGTGCTCGACCGTGCCTTCGAGGAGGCGTCGGCTCGCGGCGTGCCGCTGGTCGCGGTGCGCGCCTGGCACGCGCCACCCGGTCCGTTGGCCCATGCGGCGGGCGTCGACCTGGCCGAACGCGACGCGCAGGAGGGCCGCAAGCTCGCCCGACACCTGGGGCCATGGCGCGAGGAGTACCCGGATGTCGCCGTGGAACCGGTGGTCGCCCGGGGCAACGCGGCCCGGGCGCTGGTCGAGCGTGCCCGGGACGCCGCGCTGCTCGTCGTCGGCTGCCACGGCCGCGGCACGCTGTCCGGATTGCTGCCGGGCTCCACCACACACGCGCTGCTGCACCACGCGCCGTGCCCCGTGCTGGTGGTCCGGGCGACGGGGAGGGAGGAGCGGTGATGCGCGTGCTGGTGGCTTACGCGACGGCGGAGGGCTCGACGGCGGGTGTGGCCGAGCGGATCGGTGCGGTGCTGCGCAACGCCGGTCACCAGGTCGCCGTGCGTCCCGTCGAGGGGATCGACGCGATCCGGGACTACGACGCCGTGGTGCTCGGCAGCGCGGTGCACGACCAGCAGTGGCTGCCCGCGGCGACCGCCTTCCTGGCGCGGGAGCGCCTGGCGCTGGCCGGTCGGCCGCTGTGGGCGTTCAGCGTGGGCATGCCCGACGCGTTCCGGGGCCGTCCGCGCCAGTGGGTGCTCACCGAGGCCGACGACCTGCTCGACGACCTCCTGCTGCACGTCGAGCCGAAGGACCACCGGCTGTTCTCCGGCGTCACCCGACCCGCGCAGTTCGCGTGGTGGCGCCGCCCGGTGTTCCGCCTGGCAGGCGGGCGCTACGGCGATTTCCGGGACTGGGCGGCCATCGACGGCTGGGCACGGTCGATCGTCCACGCCCTCGCCGGCACGCCCGCCGAGGGCTGACCGCAGCCGTCCCGCACGAGCGCGGGCAGCCGCCGCGATCGGGGGCGGACCGCCGGACTGCCGCGGCCGTGTGCGGCTCGCCCGCGTGCCGACCTCCGGTGCCGGAAGGCCCTCGTCCAACGCGTCCATGGTCCTCCCGGATCCACTTCCTCCGCTCCTACCGCCGGCATCGCGACCGGGCGAACCATGGGGACGGCGGAAGGAGATGAGTGACGTGGATTACACGGCGAGGCACAAGGCGATGTTGAAGGCGATCGGGGAGGGACGCGGCCGACTGGTCGGCGGCACCCACCCGAACCTGACGATCGACGGGCTCTGGTGCGACTTCACCGCGACCAACGACCTGGTGGACCACGGGCTCGTCCGGTCGGTCAGCCACGCCGCGTCGTTGACACCGTCCGGGCACGTGGTGCTGGCCCTGCTGACCGCGTGAACCCCGGGTCCGTCGAACCGGATGTCAGGGTCGAAGGTCCCGACCGGGTCGGGGACCGCGTGCCCTGGGGCTGGATCGGTTCCGGCGGCAGCCTTGATCGCAGCACCCCGACACAGGCAGGAGACGCGAGATGTCGCAGTCCGGTCCGATCGACCTCGACCTGGTCGACGCCTATTGGCGCGCCGCGAACTACCTGTCGGCAGGTCAGATCTACCTGCTCGACAACCCCCTGCTCACCGACCCGCTCACCCCGGAGCACATCAAGCCCCGCCTGCTGGGGCACTGGGGGACCACGCCGGGCCTGAACTTCCTGTACGCCCACCTGAACCGCGTGATCAACGACCGGTCGGCGAACGTGCTGTTCGTGACCGGTCCCGGGCACGGCGGTCCGGCGTTGCTGGCGAACACCTGGCTGGAGGGCAGCTACAGCGAGACGCACCCGAACGTGCCGCGGGACGGCGAGGGGATGCGCACGTTGTTCCGCCAGTTCTCCTTCCCCGGCGGTGTGCCCAGCCACGTGGCCCCGGAGGTGCCCGGGTCCATCCACGAGGGTGGTGAGCTGGGGTACTCGCTGGCGCACGCGTTCGGCGCGGCGTTCGACAACCCGGACCTGGTGGTGGCGTGCGTGGTGGGTGACGGCGAGGCCGAGACCGGTCCGCTGGCGGCGAGCTGGCACGGCACGAAGTTCCTCGACCCGGCGCACGACGGCGCGGTGCTGCCGATCCTGCACCTCAACGGCTACAAGATCGCCAATCCGACGATCCTGGCGCGCATGCCGCGCGAGGAGCTGGACTCGCTGCTGCGCGGCTACGGCTACGCCCCCCACTACGTGGAGGGCGACGACCCGGCGGTGCTGCACCCGCGCATGGCGGAGGTCTTCGACGAGGTGTTCGACGAGATCGGGCGCATCCAGGAGGCGGCCCGCGCCGGAGACACCGAGCGTCCGCGCTGGCCGATGATCGTGCTGCGCACGCCGAAGGGCTGGACCGGTCCGTCCGAAGTGGACGGTCTGCCGGTCGAGGGCACCTGGCGTTCCCACCAGGTCCCGCTCGCCGGGGTGCGCGACGACCCCGGGCACCTGGCCCTGCTGGAGGACTGGCTGCGGTCCTACCGGCCGGAGGAGCTGTTCGACACCGACGGCAGCCCGAAGGCGGAGCTGCTGGAACTGTCCCCGCGCGGTGGGTTGCGCATGGGCGCGACCCCGCACGCCAACGGCGGTCTGCTGCTGCGCGACCTGCGCATGCCCGGCACGGCCCCGTACGCGGTGGAGGTGGTCAAGCACGGCACGACCGGTTCGGAGCCGATGCGCGTGCTGGGCCGGATGCTGCGCGAGGTGATCACGCTCAACGCGTCGCAGCGCAACTTCCGCGTGTTCGGGCCGGACGAGACCGCCTCCAACCGGCTGGACGCGGTGTTCGAGGTGACCGCGAGGCAGTGGCTGGCCGAGCGGCTGCCGACCGACGAGCACCTGGGCACGCAGGGCCGCGTGGTGGAGGTGCTGTCCGAGCACCTGTGCCAGGGCTTCCTGGAGGGTTACCTGCTGACCGGGCGGCACGGGGTGTTCAACTGCTACGAGGCGTTCATCCACATCGTGGACTCGATGTTCAACCAGCACGCCAAGTGGCTCAAGACGCACCGGCACATCGACTGGCGGCGTCCGGTGGCGTCGCTGAACTACCTGCTGTCCTCGCACGTGTGGCGGCAGGACCACAACGGCTTCTCCCACCAGGACCCCGGCTTCATCGACCACGTGATGAACAAGAAGGCCGAGGTCGTGCGCGTCTACCTGCCGCCGGACACCAACACGCTGCTGTCGGTGGCCGACCACTGCCTGCGCAGCCGCGACTACGTCAACGTCGTCGTCGCCGGCAAGAACGTCACCCCGGACTGGCTGTCGCCCGAGGAGGCGGCGTTGCACTGCGCCCGCGGCGCGGGGATGTGGGAATGGGCGGGCACGGACGACGGCCTGGCCGAACCGGACGTGGTGCTGGCCTGCGCCGGCGACGCGCCCACGTTGGAGGTCATGGCCGCCACGGCGCTGCTGCGCGAGCACCTGCCCGAGCTGAAGGTCCGGGTGGTCAACGTGGTCGACCTGATGCGCCTGCAACCGGAGACCGAGCACCCGCACGGCATGCCCGACCGCGAGTTCGACGCCCTGTTCACCCCGGACAAGCCGGTCATCTTCGCCTACCACGGCTACCCGTGGCTGATCCACCGCCTGACCTACCGCCGCACCAACCACTACAACATCCACGTGCGCGGCTACAAGGAGGAGGGCACCACCACCACGCCCTTCGACATGCTGGTGCTCAACGACATGGACCGGTATCGGCTGGTCATCGACGTCATCGACCGCGTTCCGGGGCTGGGGGTCGAGGCGGCGGTCCTGCGCCAGCGGATGCAGGACCAGCGCACCCGCCACCACGCCCACATCCGGGAGCACGGCGAGGACCTGCCCGAGATCCGCGACTGGACCTGGTCCTACTGATGGACGTGCTCGTGGTCAACGCGGGCTCGTCGAGCCTGAAGCTGAGCGTGCTGGGCGAGGACGACACCGTCCTCGCCCGGCACCACGTCGAGCGGTGGGACGGCACGCCCGACCTCGACCTCGACCTGCCGCCCGTGGACGCCGTGGGCCACCGCGTCGTCCACGGCGGCACCCGCTTCACCGAGCCGACCGTGCTGGACGATCCGGCGCGGCGCGGAGTCGAGGAGCTGACCGAACTCGCCCCGCTGCACCAGCCCCGCGCGCTGGCCGGCATCGACGCGGCGGTGAAGCTGTTCCCGGACGTGCCGCACGTGGCCTGCTTCGACACCGCCTTCCACCACACCCTGCCCGCCGCCGCGTCCACCCACCCGCTGCCGCGGGAGTGGCGGGAGCGCTGGGACCTGCGCCGCTACGGCTTCCACGGCCTGTCCCACTCCTACGCCTCGCGTCGGGCGGTGCGGCTGGCGGGCGGCGGGAGGCGCGTGGTGACCTGCCACCTCGGCGCGGGCTGCTCCCTGGCCGCCGTGCACGACGGCCGCTCGGTCGACACCACCATGGGGTTCACCCCGATGGGCGGCGTGCCGATGGCCACCCGCCCCGGTGACCTGGACCCCGGCCTCGTGCTGTGGTTGCGGGAGCGGCTCGGCCGCGACGAGGTCACCGACGGGATGGACCACCGCTCCGGCCTGCTCGGGCTGGCCGGTCACGCCGACCTGCGCGACGTGCGCCGGGTGGCCGCCGCGGGCGATCCGACCGCCCGCCTGGCCCTGGACGTGCTGGTCCACCGCCTGCGCCAGGGCATCGCCGCCATGACCGCCTCGCTGGGCGGCCTGGACGTGCTGGTCTTCACCGGCGGTGTTGGTGAGCACGACGCGGAATTGCGCGCCCGCGTGGTCGAGGGCCTGGCGTTCCTCGGCGTGACCGTGGACGACGACGCCAACCTCGCCGCCTCGGGTGACGCCGCGATCGGGGCCGGGGTGTGGGTGGTCACCGCGCGCGAGGACGTCGAGATCGCGGCCGGCGCCAGGAGTGCCCTGGCGGTGCGGTGACCGGAGCGGAAGGTCCGCCACCTCCCTCGGCGCAGTTGCACTGTTGTAGAGTTGAAGAAGTTTTCAACTCCACACGTCACAGGAGTCCGTCGTGCCCCTTCCGCTGCACCAGGCCAAGGCGGAGTTCTTCCGGATGCTCGGGCACCCCGTGCGGATCAGGGTGCTCGAACTGCTCCAGGACGGTCCCAAGCCGGTGCGCGACCTGCTGGCGGACATCGGGATCGAGGCGTCGAGCCTGTCGGCCCAGCTGGCGGTGCTGCGCCGCTCGGGGATCGTCACGGCGACCCGCGACGGCACGACCGTGGTGTACGCGCTGACCACCGACGACCTGGCCGAGCTGCTGCGCGTGGCGCGACGGGTCCTCACCGGGCTGCTGGCCGGGCAGAACGAGCTGCTGGCGATGTTGCGCGAGGAGGAGCGGGCGTGACGACGTTCCTGCCGGCCCGGTCGGACTGGGTCGGCGCGACCCGGCGCGACCTGCTCGCCGGGGTGACGGTGGCGATCGTGGCCCTGCCGCTGGCCCTCGGGTTCGGTGTCGCCTCCGGCCTGGGCGCGGCCTCCGGCCTGATCACGGCCGTCGTCGCCGGCGCGCTGGCCGCGGTGTTCGGCGGCTCCAGCCTCCAGGTGTCCGGGCCCACCGGCGCGATGACCGTGGTCCTGGTGCCGATCGTCGCGCGTCACGGCGTGGACGGCGTGCTGACCGTCGGCCTGCTCGCGGGCGTCCTGCTGGTGGTGCTCGCGGTGGCCCGTGCGGGCCGCTACATGCGGTACGTGCCCGTGCCGGTCGTGGAGGGCTTCACGATCGGCATCGCGGCGGTGATCGCGTTGCAGCAGGTGCCCGCGGCCCTGGGGGTGTCCACGCCCGACGAGGAGCACGTGGTGCTCGCCGCGGTCGCCGCGTTCACCGACTTCGTCGCCGCGCCGCGCTGGGAGGCCGTCGCCTTGGCGGGCGGAGTCGCCCTGGTGATGCTGGTCGGCGCCAGGTGGCGGCCCGGCGTGCCGTTCTCCCTGCCCGCGGTCGTCGTGGCGACCCTCGTCACGCAGTGGGCGGCGCTGCCCGTGGCCACGATCGGGGCGCTGCCGACGGCCCTGCCCGCACCGTCGCTGGGGTTCCTGGACCTCGGCGCGCTGTGGTCGCTGCTGCCGTCGGCGGTGGCGGTGGCCGCGCTCGCCGCCCTGGAGAGCCTGCTCTCGGCCGCGGTCGCCGACGGGATGAGCGTCAACCAGCGCCACGACCCCGACCGGGAGCTGTTCGGCCAGGGCCTGGCCAACCTCGTCGCGCCGCTGTTCGGCGGCGTGCCCGCCACCGCGGCCATCGCGCGCACGGCGGTCAACGTCCGCTCCGGCGCGACCTCCCGGCTCGCCGCCCTCACCCACGCCGTCGTGCTGCTGTTGATCGTCCTGGTCGCCGCGCCGTGGGTGGCCGGCGTCCCGCTCGCGGTGCTCGCCGGTGTGCTGCTGGCCACGGCGGTCCGGATGGTCGAGGTCGGCTCGGTGCGCGCCCTGGCCCGCGCCGGCCGCCCCGACTTCGCGGTGCTGGCGCTGACCGCCGTGGCGACGCTCGCGCTGGACCTCGTCACCGCCGTCATCGTCGGCCTCGTGCTCGCCGGTGTGTTCGCCCTGCGCGCGGTGTCGCGGACCGCGCGCCTGCAGGAGGTGCCCCTGGAACCCGGCGACCACCGCGAGGAGGAACGGGCGCTGCTCGCACAGCACATCGTCGCCTACCGCCTCGACGGCCCGCTGCTGTTCGCCGCCGCCCACCGCTTCCTGCTGGAGCTGACCGAGATCGCCCCGGTGGCGGTGGTGATCCTGCGCATGTCCCGGCTGTCCGCCGTGGACGCCACCGGCGCGCAGGTCCTGCGCGACGCCGTGCGCCGCCTGGAACACCGGGGCATCACCGTCCTGGTTTCCGGCGTGCGCGACGAACACCGGCGCGCGCTGGACGCGCTGGACCTGCCCGTGTTCGACCACACACCCGACGCCATCGACCACGCCCGCACCCTCCTGCGCGAGCGCGACCTGCTGCCCTGATCGTCCCCGGTGGCTCAGGCGGGAACCGCGGGCGTGGTCCGGTCGGAAGCCCGGACCGGGCTCACGCCGTGGTCGGCCGGTGCGGTCGGCGATCGGCGGTCACCGCGTCAGCACCACCTTCAACGCGCCGGTCTCTCCTGCCCGCGCGAACACGTCGTAGGCGAGGTCCATCTCGTCCAGCGCGAAGTGGTGGGTGGCGAACCGGGCCGCGTCGAGCCGCCCGCCGGCCAGCATCGTCAGCAGCGTGGGGGTGGTGACCGTGTCGACCAGGCCGGTGGTGATGGTGGCGTTGCGGATCCACAGGTGTTCCAGGTGCAGGGTGGCGGGTTTGCCGTGCACGCCGACGTTCGCGACCCGTCCGCCGGGGCGGATGAGCCGGGTGCACAGCTCGAAGGTCTCGGGCACGCCCACCGCCTCGATCGCGACGTCCGCGCCCATCCCCCCGGTCAACTCGAAGACGACCCGCTCGACGTCCTCGGCCGCGTTCACGGTGACGTCCGCGCCGAACTGCTTGGCCGCGTCGAGTCGTGTCGGCGCGAGGTCGACCGCGACCACGAGGCCGGGGCTGAACAGCTTCGCCGTCTCCACCGCGGCCAGCCCGATCGGGCCCGCGCCGACCACCGCCACGACCTGACCGGGTCGGACCCCGCCGTTGAGCACGCCGACCTCGTAGGCGGTGGGCAGGATGTCCGACAGCATGACCGCCGCTCCGTCCGGCACCGCCTCGGGCAGCCGGTGGGTCGAGGTGTCGGCGAACGGCACCCGCACGTACTCCGCGTGCGTGCCGTCCACGGTGTGGCCGAGGATCCAGCCGCCACCGCCGAGGCACTGCCCGTACACCCCGGTCCGGCAGTACGAGCACCGCCCGCACGCGCTGATGCACGACACCAGCACCCGGTCGCCCGGCTTGATCGCGGTGACCGCCGCCCCGACCCGCTCCACCACGCCCACACCCTCGTGGCCCAGCACCCGGCCGGGCTCCACCTCGGGCACGTCGCCCTTGAGGATGTGCAGGTCCGTGCCGCAGATCGTGGCCGCCGTGATCCGCACGACCGCGTCGGTCGGCTCCACCGGTTCCGGGTCGGGCACGTCCTCCCACTCCCGTCGGCCGGGGCCGTGGAAAACCATCGCCTTCATCGCGTCCTCCTTGCCTGGTGTTCAACCTCAACCGTGCTTCGCCGGTCGGGCAGGAGGCAGTGCCATAGGTCCCGGGCGGCCGGGGCGCAAGGTGGTCCCGGCACGGGACCTGTGGCGCCGCGCCCGTGTTCGGCGAGCCGGGAGGCCCGTGCCCGTGTGCCGATCGCCGTTTGATGCGCTGAACGCCGTCCGGGACGACGCGGTGGTGGTCTCGTTGCCCGGCTGCGGCGTGGTCGCCGCCGAGCACGGACCAGCTGATGTGGTGGCTGCGCCGGTACGGCGTTGCATGGGCCGGTGCGGCGTATCCGGTCGAGGTGACCGAAGCCTCGCACGTGGAGCCGGGATCCCTCGTCCGGTCCGGTCCTCGCGGCACGTGCTCCGGACACCGTACTCCGGTCGCAACGGGTTACTCCGACGGCAGTCGATACCACGGCCGGGTGCGCAGTCCTGCGGGTGGATCCCTGACGAATCGGACCCGAAATCCTTCTCCGGGAACCTCGATCCGGTAATCCCGGATACTCGATTCGGTCGAGTCGGCATGTGCGGGAGGTGGGGGGGGGGGCGGCGGCCCCCCGCGCGAACCCCACCCCCCCCGCAACACACACAACGCCC
>NZ_JBHYXZ010000164.1:13203-18640 GCF_042752395.1 Actinosynnema sp. NPDC059335
GGCTAACGCGGTCTTACGATTTGGGTCGGTCGGGGTTTGTGGGGGTGGTGGTCCCCACAGGTCGCACCCACAATTGACCCGGTGCACCGACATCAGCTTGAGCGGCGTGAACGAAACTCCCGCCGGACCGCCGTCTCGGCCACACCGCACCGCGCTCCGACGTCGGAAGCCGCGGAGCAGATTGGGATCGCCCATGACGGCTCCACGTGTCAGGGACCGTGCCGGTGAGTCGACAGCCGACATGCCGAACAGTGGGCATCGTCCGTCACAAGCGCCGCCAGCCCTGCTCGGAAGGCCCGCAGCGGTAGCGGGGGAAGTCCGCCCGGACGCCCTCGGAGCCAGCCGAATCCGAACCGGAGCGGACGTGGAGTCGTGAGGGCGTGCCGGGCACCGACCGTCCTGCCCGGCGGCACGCGACACCGCGTCACGTTCGTCCGATTGCCACGTACCGCCCTCCCGGCGACCGCGGGGCGGCCGGCCCCGGTCCCCACGAAGACCTGCACAGGAGAGAGAAATGTCAGTCGACCCGTTGGCCAGGGGGCGCGTGGTGCAGCGGACGCTGTTCGCGCCGCCACGCGACGAGGAGCCGGGGAAGCTGTACCTCCGCGTCGAACGCGGGATGGTCGAAGCCGAGCGGAAGAGAGTGGTGCTGGCGCCGCACGCCGCGATCTCCACCAACACCTACTTCGGTCGCTTCCCGGCCGCCTATTGGCAGCGGTGGACCCCGGCGCCACGCGTCGTGGTGCTCGTGGAGGCACGCGGCACGGGGGTGGTGCGCCTGATGGCGTCCGACAGCGTGGGCGAGAGCCGCGCCGTCGCGGCTGTGCGGTGTCGCGCGACCGAGCCGCGAGTCGTGGAGCTGGTCGCGCCGCTGGACCGGTTCCTCGACGGCGGCGCGTTGTGGCTGGAGGCCGCCACCGCGGCCGAGCCGCTGGTGCTGGACCGGGTTCGGTGGCTGGTGGACGGCCCGGGGCGCGGCCATCGCGCGGCCCTGGCGATCTGCACGTACAACCGGGCGCAGGACTGCCTGGCCGTGCTGCGCGCCGTGGCGTCTGATGTGGAATGCCTGGCGTTGCTGGACAAGGTGGTCGTGGTGGACCAAGGTGACGACCCACTGTGCGCAGCGGAGGGCTTCGACGGCGTGGAGCAGGTGCTGGAGGACAGGCTCTGCTACGTGCGCCAGCCGAACCTGGGGGGCGCGGGTGGCTTCACCCGCGGGTTGTACGAGGTGCACCGGCGTGACCGATCGACCCACGTGGTGCTGATGGACGACGACGTGGTGGCGGAACCCGAGAGCGTGGTTCGCATGGTGGGGTTCGCCGAGTCCGCCGAAGAACCGACCCTGGTCGGCGGGCAGATGCTCAGGTTGCTGCACCCCCATCGGTTGCACGTCGCGGCCGAGCGCGCGGACCTGCGGCGTCTGCGGGCGGGCAGACCCGTGCCCGGCGCGTTGTTCGACGCCGACGTGAGCGAGCGTCGCCAGCAGGACCTGCGGGTCGACGCCGAGTACAACGCCTGGTGGTCCTGCCTCATCCCGCCCGAGGTGCCCGTCGCCGTCGGCTACCCGCTGCCGCTGTTCTTCCAATGGGACGACATCGAGTACGGGTTGCGCGCACGTCGTCGCGGTTTCCGGACCGTCACGCTGCCCGGGGCCGGCGTGTGGCACGCCGACTTCGCGTGGAAGGACTGGGACGACTGGTCGCGCTACTTCACCTTGCGCAACTCGCTCATCACCGCGGCGCTGCACAGCGAGTTCGACCTGCGGCGTGCGATCACGTCGCTGCTCGGCCAGCTCTGCACGTACGTGGTGTCGATGCGCTACGGCCTGGCCGCCACGCTGATCAGCGCCGTGGAGGACTTCCTCGCCGGCCCCGACCAGTTGGCCGACGGCGGCGCGCAGGCCGCCGCGACGATCCGCAAGCTGCGGGCCGGGTACCCGGAGACCGCGGTGCGTTCGGCCAAGGAGGTGCGGGCGTTGCCCATCGCCTCGGCGAGCCGGCACCCCCTGCTCCCGCGTCCGGTGCTGCTGCACCGCTTGGCGCTGGCCGTATTGGGCCGGTCGCGTGGCAAGGCCTCGATCCGGGCGGTCGACGACGTGTGGTGGCACTCCTCCCAGTTCGACGTGGTCGTGGCGACCGATCCCTCGCAGGCGGGGTTCAAGGTTCGCACCCGTGATTGGAAGGTCGCCCGGGATCTGGGTACGCGGGGCGCACTCGTGCTGCTGCGGCTTGCGCGCGAAGGGCGCGACGTGCGTCGGCTGTATCGCAAGGCACTGCCGGAGTTGACCGGCGTGCGGGACTGGGGGAGGTTGTTCGGTGCGGACGCGTGACTCCCTGGATGTCGGCCCCGGTGTCGAGTCGGCACCCGTGACGACGGTGCCCGGTACGGGGCCGTCCGGGCCGGACGGGCCTGCCGCCGCGCCGCCGCGGCGCCTGCCCGAGTGGGCGGTGGCGACAGGCATCGGCGTGGCGGCCGTCGTGCTGTTCTCGATCCCCTACCGGATCAACCGGCTGTTCTACTACGTCGGCGACAACCACGAGTCGTTCGTCCCGCTGTGGCACCACTTGGGCGAGCGCATCCGGGACGGGCAGTGGCCGCTGATGGATCCGGCCGGCTGGTACGGCGGCAACTACGCCGCCGAAGGCGAGTACTCGCTGTGGAACCCGGTGCAAGTGGCCGACTACGTCCTCGTGTCGCTGTTCGACGACCTGGCCGCCGCATCGGCATTGGTGATGGTGCAGTTCCTGGCGTTGATCTCGGTCGGGCTTTATCTGCTGTGCCGGGAGCACGGTGCGGGCCGCGTGCCCTCCGCCGTGGTGGCGTTGGCCACGCCTGCCTGCGGGTTCAGCCTCTACTACGCCGCGTCGGGTTGGCCCGCCGAACCGATGGCGCTGGCCTGGGTGACGTGGTTCTGGTGGTCGGCGCGTCGGTTCGCGCGCGGTGTCGGGACACCGTTGACCCCGTTCGTGTTCGGCCTGTTGGCGACGACGACCGGGAACCCGTACGCCGTGTTGGGGATGCTGGTGGTGCTCACCGGAATCGCGGTCGAGCTGGTCGTGCGTGGCGAGTACGCGCGGTTGGCGCAGGTGCTGTTCACGGCGGCGTGCGCCGGCACGGGCGCCGTGTTGCTGTTCCTGCCGCTGTTGGAGGCGTTGGAGGTGACGACGCGGCAAGGCCTGGCAGCCGTCGCCAACGACGGCTTCATGGTGCCGCACCTGGGCGATCTCGTCGCGTCGAGCTCCCCGACCTACCTGCCGCCGATCGTCAACTGGAACGGCGCCGTGCGGGAGAGCCTGCCCTCGACGTACTTCGTGTGGTTCGCCGTGCCGTTGCTGCCGTGGTTGCGGTGGCGCGCGATGCGCGCTGTGAGCAGGCCGCTGCTGGGCGTCCTCGTGGTCGCCGGTGTCTACCTCGCCCTGGTGTTGGGTCCGTCGAACCTGTGGCTGTTCCGGTGGCCGATCCGGATGATCGAGCACCTCTACGTGGCGGTGGCGGTGCTGCTGGCCGTAGCGCTGTCGGCCGGACTCGCACGCGACCGGCTCAGGGTCCGCATCTGGGGGAGCGCGGCGCTGGTGGGTGTGGGCGCGTACCTGGCGGTCGCGTCCAGTCCTGAGCACCGAGGCATCCACTTCGTCGCCACGTTGCTCGTCGTCGCTTTCGTCGCGGCCGCGGTCGTGGCGCACCTCCGGTGTGGTGTCCGCGTGCTCGGCGCCGTCCTGGTGACCGGCACCGCGGCGATCATGGCTTTCCAGGTGTGGCGGCTGCCGGTCGAGGCCGGTGTGCCGGTCGAACCGCCCACGTCGGTGGCGGGCACGGCACGCGGCTCCGCCGGCGCCGAAGGCGCCGTGCTGCAGTTGGCCACGCAGCACACCGTCCGCACGCAGGACTACGCAGCCGGTCTGCTCCTGTTCGGCAACGAGAACATCCTTCGCGGCCGCGAGACCGTCAACCGCTACAGCGGCATCGGCTTCGCCGCGTTCACCGACGCGCTGTGCATGGATTACAAGGGCCGGGTCTGCCCGGAAGCGTTCGACCGCCTGTGGGAGGTGGTCGACGGCACGGAGGTGCGATTGGTCGACGCGTTGCGCGTCCGCACCCTGGTGCTCCAGCGCAGCCTGTTGCCCCACGTGGTGGATCGCCCACCGCCGCCGGGGTGGGAAGTGGTGGAGCGCGGCGACGTCCGGGTGGTCTGGGCGAGGCAAGGGCCGCTGCCGCACCCAGGACGCGTCGCATGGGCCTCGGCCGGGGTGGAAGTGCGCTCTGCCGCTGCCGAGCCGAACCGCGAAGTCGTTGCCTACCGCGCCCCAGAAGGCGGCCGGGTGGTGTTCGCGCGGGTGAACTGGCCGGGCCACTCCGCCGCGGTGGAGGGCAGCCCGGGCACCGTTCCGGTCCGCACGGTGGGCGCGGGGTTGATCGCGGTGGACCTGCCACCGGGCGAGCACGTGCTGCGGCTGTCGTTCGAGGAACCGGGCCTCGTGCTCGGTTTCCGAACCGTCGGTGCAGGCGCGTTGCTCGTGCTGGCTCAGACCTTGCTGTGGCGGAGACGGAGGAGGAAGGCGGCTGTGCCGACCTGGTGAGGCGGCCACCACCGAGCCCACCGGGCCATCCGGCACACGTGCCGAGCGGTGGCGGGAAGTGGGCAGCGAGGCGCCTGTCGCGGCCCGGCACGGCGGGGATCCACATCGCGCGGTGAGGTCGCCCAGGGCATACGCCGGCACCACGGGAGCCGACGTGCGCAAAGGGCCGACCGGGAGGAGGCGACGGCGTGCGGCGGGATCCGGGTGTCGTCCGCTCCGCGGTAGAGGCGGCGCCGACGTCCCTCCTGGCCGGAACGTCCGCTCTGCTGGAAGATGCCGACGGTCACGAGATACCCGACCGGGGCCCATGGATGGTGTGCGAGAGGGGCGCGTCCAACCGACGCTGCCGCCGGCGGTGACACTCCCGGTGACCCGGCCGGGTGGTGTCGTGCCCGGTTGGAGGACTCCGCGGAAGCGACGGCGGGCCGGTCACCGAAGACGGGTAATCCTGGTCTGACGCGGGGCACGGCGCGGCGGGGCGGTTCGACCCCGCGCTCGACGCGAACAGGAGGGCGAACCGATGTCGACCACGACCGGGAGTGCCCGGTTCCGCTGCGCAGTGGCGGGGGCGCGACTGCGCCCGCACCCGATGCGGGATCCCGTGCGCGCGGTGTTCCACCTGTGCCCGCTGGCGCCGCGCCCGGACCTGGGGCACGTGGACACGGAGGCGACACCGTGACCCGCCGGGTGGCCGTCACGGGGTTGGGGGTGGTGGCGCCGGGCGGGATCGGGGTGAAGCCCTTCTGGGAGCTGCTGACCTCCGGTCGGACCGCCACCCGGCCGATCGGGCTGTTCGACGCGCGGGGTTTCCGGTCCAGGATCGCCGCCGAGTGCGATTTCGACCCGGACGCCGCCGGGCT
>NZ_JBHYXZ010000165.1:0-8834 GCF_042752395.1 Actinosynnema sp. NPDC059335
GTCTGTCGGTGTGTGTGTTTTTGTGACCGACGCCCTCCCCCCCCCCCAGCGGGGCCGCGGGGGGCTCCCACCCCCCCCCCCCCCGCCGCCCCGGCTTCGTCCAGCCTAGGACACTCGAACCCGTGTCAAATCGGGCCTCGGTGGGTGGTGGCGGGGCCGTTGTGGGTGGGGTGGATGTGGTGGTGAGGGTGCGGTGAGGGGAGGAAGGGAGGGAGGGGAGGGTTGAAGCGGGGGCGGGGTGGGGGTTGAGGGTTGGCTTGGGTTAGGCGGTGCGGGTGCGGTGGTCGGCGACGTGGACGCGGTTGGCGCAGCGGGTGGTGCAGAAGCGGCGGCGGGCGTTGCGGGAGGTGTCGATGTAGACGGTGTGGCAGCCCGGTCTGGCGCAGCGGCCCAGGCGGTTCGGGTCTTCGCAGACCAGGTGGGCCAGGCCGGCGGCGGTGAAGGCGCGGACGCGGTCGGCGGTCGGGGCGGTTTCGGGGGCGAAGTGCAGGTGGGGTGGGCGGTTGTCGTGGGTGGAGATGTAGGGCTTGGCGGCGGCTTCGGTGAGCAGGTCGTTGACGAGGGAGACCTGGTCGGGGGTGCGGTCGAAGACCGGGGAGAGGCGGGCGGCCCAGGTGGTCAGGGTGCGGGCCTGGTGGTGGTCGAGGGTGCCCAGGGGTTTGTAGCCGTGGTCGCGCAGCAGGTCGAGCAGTTGGTCGGCGGTGCTGTCGGGGTCGGCGTTGACCAGGGCGGCGGCGAGTTCGGCGGCGGCCCCGCCGTAAGGGTTGAAATGCACTGAACCATGACAGCACGCTGGTGGGGTGAGCACCAGTTCCGGTTCCTGTCCTTGCTGTGGGTGGCCCGTGGCCGAGCCTGTGTACCCGGTGTCGTCGCACGGCGCGGTGGAGTACGTGCGCTGCGTGTGCGGGGTGTGGTTGGTGGTGGAGTCGGGGCGGGTGGTGGCGACGGCGGGCCGGCGGTGATCGGCTAGTGTCCCGTGCCCGTGACGAGCCGTCGGGACCTGTTGTGCGACTCCGCGATCGCCGTGTTGGCGGCGGAGGGCGGCCGGGGGTTGACGCACCGGGCCGTGGACCGGGCGGCCGGGGTTCCCGAGGGGACGACGAAGAACTACTTCCCGACCCGGGACGCGCTGTTGGGCGCGGCGGCGGCGCGGATGACGGCGTCGCACGCGGCGGCGGTGCGGCGGTTGCGGGAGACGACGCCGGAGGGTGTCACGCCGGCGGAGGTGGCGCGGTTGTACCCGGCGTTGCTGCGACGGGCCGTGGTGGAGGACCCGACGCAGTTGCTGGCGATGGTGGAGCTGTACCTGGAGGCGGTGCGGCGGCCGGGGGTGCGGGAGGCGTTGGGGCGGATGGCGGTGTCCAACGCGCGGGCCGGCGCGGGGTTGCACGCGACGGCGGGACTGGCGAGCACGGTGCGGGACGCCGGGTTGCTGGACGCCTACTTCCTGGGGGTGGCGTTGTCGCTGGTGGCGTTGCCCGAGCAGGCGTTGCGGGCGGTGGGGTTGGACGACCCGGAGGCGGTCGGCTCGGGGTTGTTCCGGGCGGCGGTGCCGGGGTCAGCCGACGGGGACGAGCCGGTGGACGGCGGTGGCGACGAGCTCGGTGGCCGGGGTGAAGGGCGCGCCGCAGCTGGCGGGCCGGGCGGCCGGTAGTTCGCGGCCCTCGACGGTGACGTGCCAGGCGCGGCCGTCGGTGTGGTGGACGGTGTCGCCGCGGACGGTGAGCACGTCGCGGTGCTCGCCGGTGTGGCGGCGGACGGCGAGTTCGGCGACCTGGCCGTGCGGGGTGTGGGTGGAGCGGCCGCGGCAGCGGTCGGTGACGACGTGGCCGGCGGCGGCCCGGTCGAGCAGGCGGTCGGCGAAGTCGCGGTCGAGGCGGCCGTAGGTGTAGCCGGTGGGCAGCAGCACGCCGGTGGGGGCGAAGCGGTGCCCGCCGGTGTGGGTGCACTCCCAGACGGCGTCGGGCCGGGTGGCGGCGAGGTCCTCGGCGAGGGGCCGGCCGCGCAGCGCGCAGCAGACGTCGCGGCGGCTGTTGGTGCACACCAGCAGCAGGGGGTCGGTGACGGGCGTGCCGAAACCGGCGGGCCGCTGTCCGGCGGCGAGGTCGGCGAAGTCGAGGTCGAGCAGGTCGCCCGGGTCGGCGAGGTCGGCCCGCGCCAGCCACGGCCGGCCGGGGGTGGTGGCGGCGAGGTAGGCGCGGCGCGGGGCGTCGTGGTGGGTGTCGGCGTGACGGCCCGGGCGGCGGATGAGCAGGACGCGGACGCCGGTGTCGGCGGCGCGGCGGGCGAGTTCGGCGCCGAGCGCGGGGTCCAGGCGGCTCTGGGTGAGCGCGTCGCGGCCCCACGGGCCGGGTTGTTCCAGGCAGATCCAGGCGGCGGCGGTGGCGGCGGTGCCCGCCTGGGGTTCCTCGAGGTCCGCGGAGATCGCGGCGCAACGCGGCTCGGTCACGCCCCCAGGGTGCCCTGGGACGACCGTTCGAGTGACACCGGGGTACGGGTTCACGCGTTCGGGCGGCAACCGGTGGCCGTCCGTGGCCGGTGTTCGCGACGGGTGGACGCCGTCCGGGGCCGCGGGGCGTTAGGTTCGGACCATGGTGATCACGGGGGAAGCGGCGGGGATCCGCTACGTGGCGACGCCGCCCGCGGGCGACGGACGACGCCTGGTGCTGGTGTGGCACCTGCTGGGCGAGCCCGACACACCGGAGGCCATGGCACGGGCGCTGCCGCTGGCCGGTGTGGACGCGTGGCGGCTGTACCCGGCGCTGCCCGCGTGGGGCCAGGGCGACGACCCGGTCGCCGACGGGTACGCGCCCCTGGTCGAGGCGGCGCTGGCCGCGACACCGGAGCTGGTCGGGGCCGCGCGGGAGCGGCTGGGCTGCGACGACGGACCGGTGGACGTCGTGGGCGGCTCGGCCGGCGGTCACGTGGCGTTGCTGACGGCCGTGCGGCGGGTCGTGCCGGTGCGGCGGGTGGCCGTGGTCAACCCCGCGGTGACCGCCCGCGCGGTGGTCGAGGCGTCCCTCGACGTCGGCGCGCTGGAATCCCACCACTGGACCGACGCCTCGCTCGCCGCGGCCGAGCCGCTGGACGTGGCGGCGCGGGCCGACCGGCTCGACGTGCCGCTGCTGGTCGTGCAGGGCGAGCAGGAGTACGAGGCGTTCCGACCGGTGCAGCGGGCCTTGGTCGACGCGGTGCCGGGCGCGCGGCTGGCGCGCGTGCCCGGGCTGGCGCACATGCTCGTGACGCGGCAGGACGTGGTGGACGCGGAGGTGTCGGCGTGGCTGGCCTGATCGTGGTGACCGGCGGCAGCCGGGGCATCGGCGCGGCGGTGGTGCGGCGGGTGGCCGCGGACGGGCACCGGGTGGTGATCGGCTACCGCGCCGCGGCCGAGGAGGCCGAGGCGCTGGCACGGGAGGTCGGCGGGGTCGCGGTGCGGGCCGAGGTCTCCGACGAGGCCGACGTCGACACCCTGTTCGACACCGCCGCCGGCCTCGGCCGGGTGACCGGGGTGGTGATCAACGCCGGCATCACCAGCCCCGTCGGCACGCTGGCGCAGCTGCGGGTGCAGGACCTGCGCCGCGTGGTGGACGTCAACGTGGTGGGCGCGCTGCTGTGCGCGCGGCGCGCGGCACGCGACCTGGTCTCCGGCGGGTCGATCGTGTCCCTCTCGTCCGTCGCCGCGACGCTCGGCGCGCCGGGGGAGTACGTGCACTACGCGGCCAGCAAGGCGGCGGTGGACGCGATGACCGTCGGCCTGGCCAAGGAACTCGGGCCGCGCGGCATCCGCGTCAACGCCGTCGCCGCCGGCACCGTGCGCACCGCGATCCACGAGCTGTCCGGCGTGCCCGACCGACCCGACCGGGTCGCCTCCCGCATCCCGCTCGGCCGACCCGGCGAACCGGAGGAGATCGCGGAGGCCGTGGCGTGGCTGCTCAGCGACGCCGCGTCGTTCACCACGGGCGCGGTCCTGCGGGTCGCCGGAGGGCTCTGACCCACCCCGGCACTAGCATCACGGCATGGTGCGACAGCCCGCCCCGGCCGACCACGACCCCACCCGGACGCGGCGACCGGACGCCTAGTGGAGGACTTCGTCCGCGCGGCCACCACCCCGCGACCGGTGCCCCTCACACCGGACATCGTGCTGCGCACCGCCGACGACATCATCGCCCTGTGGGAACGCACCGGATCCCCCGAACCCCCGTTCTGGGCGTTCCCGTGGGCCGGCGGACAGGCCCTCGCCCGACACGTCCTCGACCACCCCGACCTCGTCGCCGGCCGCCGCGTCCTCGACCTCGCCTCCGGCTCCGGCCTCGTCGCCGTGGCCGCCGCCCGCGCGGGCGGCCACGTCACCGCCAACGACATCGACCCCGTCGCCACCGCCGCGATCACCCTCAACGCCCGCGCCAACGACGTCACCGTCACCGTCGCCGAAGGCGACCTGCTCGACACCACGCCCGACACCGACGTCCTGCTCGCCGGCGACGTCTTCTACGACCGCGACATGGCCGCGCGCGTCGCCCCGTTCCTGCTCGCCGCCCACCGCCGCGGCGCGCTCGTCCTCGTCGGCGACCCCCAGCGCTCCTTCATGCCCCGCGGCTGGACCCGCGTCGACGCCTTCGACGTCCCCGTGCCCCACGACCTCGAAGGCGTCGACACCCGCACCACCACCGTGTGGCGACCCCCGCCCTGACACACGCCCTGACGCACCCGCCCCTTGCGGCCGGTTCCCGTCCTCGACACCCGGCAGACTGCACGCCATGCTGGAAACCTCCGCGAGACTGCTGCGCCTGCTGTCGCTGTTGCAGACCCGCCGCGACTGGCCCGGCCCCGAACTCGCCGAACGCCTCGACGTCAGCCCCCGCACCGTCCGCCGCGACGTCGACCGCCTCCGCGAACTCGGCTACCCCGTCCACGCCACCACCGGCACCCTCGGCGGCTACCGCCTCGGCGCCGGCGCCGCCCTGCCACCCCTGCTCCTCGACGACGAGGAAGCCGTCGCCGTCGCCGTCGGCCTGCGCACCGCCGCCACCGGCACCGTCACCGGCATCGAGGAAACCTCCCTGCGCGCCCTGGCCAAACTCGAACAGGTCCTGCCCTCCCGCCTCCGCCACCGCGTCAACGCCCTGCAGACCTTCACCGTCCCCGTGCCCCACGACACCCCCGCCGCCACCGTCGACCCCGACGTCCTCACCACCCTCGCCGCCGCCTGCCGCGACCGCGAACGACTCCGCTTCGACTACCTCGACCACCACGGCCACACCACCACCCGCGCCGCCGAACCCCACCGCGTCGTCACCTGGGGCCGCCGCTGGTACCTCGTCGCCTACGACGTCGACCGCCAGGACTGGCGCACCTACCGCGTCGACCGCATCACCCCCAAGACCCCCACCGGCCCCCGCTTCACCCCCCGCGACCTCCCCGACGGCGACGCCGCCGCCTACGTCGCCCGCAGCGCCTCCAGCGCCGCCTGGCGACACCACGCCGAAGTCGTCGTCCACGCACCCGCCGACACCGTCGCCGCCTGCGTCAACCCCGCCGTCGGCACCGTCGAACCCCTCACCGACACCACCTGCCTGCTGCGCACCGGCGCCGACACCGTCGCCGCCCTCGCCGTCCACCTCGGCCTGCTCGACACCGACTTCGAGGTCACCTCACCCCCCGAACTCGTCGCCCACCTGCGCACCCTCGCCGCCCGCTACGCCCGCGCCACCCCCACCGCCTGACACCCGACGGCGGGCCGGGGGAGCGGACCCGCCCCGACCCGCCCACCGGCGACTACCGACGGCGCGCGAACCGGTCCGTCGCCGCCAGCACCGCCTCCGCCATGCCCGGGTCCGACACCGCGTGCGACGCGCCCGGCACCACCACCAGCTCCGCGTCCGGCCACTTCCGGGCCAACTCCCACGCCGTCCACAACGGGCCCTGCAGGTCCAGCCGACCGTGCACCAGGATCCCCGGGATGCCGCGCAACCGCTCCACGTCCCCCATCACCTCACCGTCGCGCAACCACGCCCGGTGCCGGAAGTAGTGCGCGCACAGCCGCGCGAACGCCATCCGCCACGCCGGATCCGCCGCCCGCGGCCCCGGCCGGTAGTCCGGGTCCAACGACACGATCGAGAACTCCCAGTCCGTCCAGTCCGTCGCCGCCTTCTCCCGCACCGCCGGATCCGGGTCGTTGAGCAACCGGTCGTACGCGGCCACCAGGTCCGTCGCCCCCTCGCCCGCGCCCTCCCGGAACCGCGACCACTCCTGCGGGAACAACATCCCCAACCCGTGGTACAGCCAGTCCAGCTCCGCGTACCGGCCCGTCGTCACCGCCACCAGCACGATCTCCGTCACCCGCTCGGGGAACGACTGCGCGTACCGCAGCCCCAACGTCGAACCCCACGACCCGCCGAACACCATCCACCGCTCGATCCCCAGGTGCTCCCGCAACCGCTCGACGTCCGCCACCAGGTGCGCCGTCGTGTTCACCGACAGGTCCGTCGAGAACTCGCCCGCGTGCGGCACGCTGCGCCCGCTCCCGCGCTGGTCGAACAACACCACCCGGTACGCCTCCGGGTCGAACTGCCGCGCCGCGCCGGGGGAGCAGCCCGTGCCCGGCCCGCCGTGCAGGTACACCACCGGCTTCCCCTCGGGGTTGCCGCACTCCTCCCAGTACACGAGGTTGCCGTCACCGACGTCCAACATCCCCTGCGCGAACGGCTCGATCTCCGGGTACACGACCCCTCCTCCCAGAAACAACAGTGCTGTTACATTAGGGGAGTGGACCACGCACCCGCCGGCCAATACCTCGGCACCCGCCTCCGCCACCTCCTCGACCTCCTCGAAGGCGACGTCACCCGCGTCTACACCGACCTCGGACTCCCCGGCTTCCGCCCCCGCTACACCCCGGTCATCCGACTCGTCCACACCCGCGGACCCCACTCCATCCGCGACCTCGCCGACACCATCGGCGTCACCCACTCCGCCATCAGCCAAACCGTCAACCAGATGCGCCGCGACGGCCTCGTGGACCTCCACCCCGGCGACGACGCCCGCCAACGCATCGTCCACCTCACCGACCACGCCCGCGCCATCCTGCCCGTCCTCGACGCCGAATGGCACGCCACCACCACCGCCACCCACCACCTCGACACCGAGCTGCCCCACCCCCTCAGCACCCTGGTCGACCACGCCCTGCGCGCCCTGCGCGACAAACCCCTCCGCGACCGCATCCACGAACACCTCACCCCACCGGCGAACACCACCGACCCCACCCGAAGCCCCTGACCCACAACTCCGCACCGGGTTCGGAAACCCCGGCTACAGTCCGCTCCTTCCCAGCGCCCACCACCCCGCGCCACGAGGAGCACCCATGCCGCCGCGCATCTCCGTCGTGATCCCCACCTACAACCGCGCCGAACTCCTCCGCCGCACCCTCGACAGCCTCACCGACCAAACCCTCCCACCCGACGACATCGAAGTCGTCATCGCCGACGACGGCTCCACCGACCACACCACCGACGTCGTCGAAGCCTTCGACCACCGACTCCACCTCCGCTACCACCACCAACCCCACCTCGGCCGCCGCGTCGCCCACGCCCGCAACGCCGGCACCCGCCTCACCACCGCACCCGTCGTCGCCTTCCTCGACACCGGCACCCTCGCCGGCCCCGACTTCACCCGCGCCCACGCCGACGCCCACACCGGCCCACCCCTGCTCAACCTCGGCTACATCCACGGCTACCGCCCCTTCGACCCCGCACCCGACCTCGCCGACGCCATCGCCACCCGCACCCCGAAGCGACTCCACCACGACTTCCACGACCACCCCGGCTTCCGCGACGTCCGCCACGACCACCTCGCCGCCGTCGACTTCCGCCCCGACCGGCTGCCCTTCCCCTGGCTGTACGCCTGGAGCGCCAACTTCTCCGTCCGCCGAACCCACTTCGACGCCGTCGGCGGCTTCGACGAACGCTTCACCGACTGGGGCACCGAGGACATCGAACTCGGCTACCGCCTGCGCCGACACGGCCTCGCCACCCACTTCGACCGCACCGCCTGGGCCGTCGAAACACCCCACGACCGCGACCCGGGGGAGATGCTCGCCGCCGCCAAGCGCACCATGCGCCAGTTCCTCGACAAGACCCGCGATCCCGACGTCGAACTCGTCTGGGCCGCCCTCGAACGCGACAACCCCCTCATCGCCGAAACCGAACACCGCACCCTCACCGCCTGGACCGAGCAGGCCCGCGCCCTGGACGTGCGCGCCGAGATCGAACGGCACACCGCGGACGCCGGGGGACCGGTGTGCGTCGTCGGCTGCGGCGACGACATCCCGGACACGCTGCCCGAAGGCAGCGCCCTGGTCGACTTCGACGCCGACGTCCTGGCCAAGGCCGGCGGCGGGCACGCGCGACACCACGCCATCGGCCTGCGGCTCCCGCTGCCGGACGGGGCGGTGGAGCGCGTCGTCGTCACGTCACGGCTCGCGGGGCTGTGGCCCGCGTGGGGCGACACGGTCGCGGCGGAGGCCCGCCGGGTGGGCAGGGAAGCGCCCCGGACGGCTTTCGATCCTCTTACTTAACATAATGTAGATTATCGGCGTTCCGGACAGGCTGGTCGGAGGCCGTCCGAGCACGGCGCCGGCCGGTGGTCGGTCCACACCGGACGTACGCGTGTACGACGCGCTGTGCGCGGCGCGTGCACCGGACGGCGGCCGCGGAGCGGACGGACTGGCGACGGGCCGACGCGGTGGTGGGGCCCGCGCCCCCCGGCCCGGGCGCCGGCGGGGGGCGGGGGCGGTGGGTGGGGGGGCGGGGCCCGGCCCCCGCCCCCCCCCCGCCCCGCCC
>NZ_JBHYXZ010000165.1:8844-18275 GCF_042752395.1 Actinosynnema sp. NPDC059335
GTTTCACGGGGCGGGGGGTGGGGGCTTGGCCGTTGGGGGGGGGGCGTGTTGCGAGGTTGTGGGCGGGCCGCCGGGTGTTGGGGGCCGAGACCCCCGGTGCCCAGGGCCTCGCGGGTGGGCGGGGTCGGTGGTGGCGGTGCCGTGCCCAGCCCCGGCACACCGCCCGAGAAACGTCACTGTGACGGATCATGGGTGGCGTGGGAGGAAGGCGACGCGGCGCGCGGGTCGGCGCTCGACGGGAAGTTGATCTCCCGGGTGGCCCCCGGGGCCTCGGCGTTGGTGGACGGTGGCGTGCGGCCGTCCGGGGTCGGGCGCACGCGGTGCGCGGGGGTTGTGCGCGAACGGGCGTTCCGGGGCGCGGAGAGGTCCGGTGGCGGGCCGTGCGGGAGGGGCATCCCCCGGTCGGAGGTCCACCCCCTTCCGGATCCGTTTTTGATGGATAATCGCCATTATCCATGAGTTGATCATGGTCGGCCCGGGTGTCGGGTGTGGGTCGGCGGTGGTCGGCACGGGTGGTGCGGGTGCCGGTTCGTGGGTGGCCGGGGTTGCGCCGCTCGGGTGGTCCCGCGGTGCGCGGATTGACGGTTGCACGCGTTTGACCTGCGGTGACGGGGGTTCCCGGGGTGGCTCCCCTCCCCCGCCGGGCGGCGGTGCGGTCGGATTGTCGGTGGTATCGGGTATGAAGATCGACATGCAGGTGCTTGCCGCTCAGGAGTCGTTCTTCCTCGCTCGTCGGCCGCGGAAGGATTCGCCGCACACCACCGCGGCGTACCGGCGTGACCTGGCGGGGGTGACGGCGTTGTTGGCGCAGGTCACGGGTCGGCCGGCGGAGTCGCTGGTGATGGCGGACCTGACGGCGCGCAACCTGCGGGAGGCGTTCGGGGTGTTCGCGGACACGCACGCGAAGTCGTCGGTGTTGCGGGCGTGGTCGACGTGGAACCAGTTCCTGACGTTCTGCGTGGCGGAGGAGCTGGTGGCGGGCAACCCGATGGGTGCGGTGGCGCGGCCGAAGACCCCTCCCCTGGTGCCGAAGCCGTTGCGGGGCGAGGACACGCCGGAGCGGTTGTTGGCGGCCGCGGCGGAGGGCGTGCGGCGGGGGCGCGATCCGTGGCCGGAGCGGGACGTGCTGGTGTTGGCGTTGGGTTTGGTGGCGGGGTTGCGGTCGGCGGAGATGCGGACGTTGACGTTGGCGTCGGTGGTGGGTCGGCCGGGTGAGCGGCGGTTGCACGTGGCGGGCAAGGGGAACCGGGACCGGTCGGTGCCGATCGAGCCGGCGATGGACCGGATCATCGAGCAGTACCTGCAGTCGTGTCGGCGGCGGTTCCCGCAGGGGCGGTTCGACCGGGGTTCGGCGTTGTTGCGGGACCGGCACGGTGAGCCGATCGGGCGGGGCGGGTTGGAGTACCTGGTGCGGTCGTGCTTCCGGTGGGCGGGGTTGCACGACCGGGTGCCGTCGGGGGCGAACCTGCACGCGTTGCGGCACACGTTCGCGACGCGGTTGGCGGAGGACGGCGCGTCGGCGTCGGAGATCATGGCGTTGTTGGGGCACGCGTCGTTGGCGACGTCGCAGAACTACATCGAGGCGACGGCGCGGGAGCGGCGTGCGGCGGTGGCGGGCAATCGGACGTACGTGTCGTTGGCGCGGTTGCCGCATCGGGAGTAGCGGGGTGGGTTCGGTGGTGGCGGCCCGTGGCGGTTGTTAGCCCGTTCGGGTGACGTCCTGGTGCGGATTGCGCTGGTGGCGGGTAGTCACGTGGCATGAGGTCCGTGTGGCGTGGGGCGATTTCCTTCGGGTTGGTGACGATCGGTGTCCGGTTGTACACGGCCACGGAGGAGCACGACTTCCGGTTCCACCAGGTGCACCGGGAGGACGGTGGGCGGATCCGCTACAAGCGGGTGTGCCAGGTGTGTGGCGAGGAGGTCGCCTACGCCGACATCGCGAAGGGCTACGAGTTGGACGACGGCCGGGTCGTGGTGTTGGACGCGGAGGATTTCGACAAGTTGCCGATCAACACCGATCACGCGATCGACGTGGTGGAGTTCGTGCCGGTGGAGGACGTCGATCCGATTTATTTCCAGAAGTCGTACTACCTGGAGCCGGACAAGGCGGCGACGCGTCCTTATGTGTTGTTGCGGACGGCGTTGGAGCGGAGCGGTCAGCTCGCGGTGGTGAAGATCACCATTCGTCAGCGGGAGACGTTGGCGATGTTGCGGGCGCGTGAGGATTTGTTGGTCATGCACACGATGTTGTGGCCGGACGAGGTGCGGAAGCCGGATTTCGAGTTCCTGGGGACGGATGTGGAGGTTCGGCCGCAGGAGTTGAAGATGGCGTCGTCGTTGGTGGAGAGCATGGCGGGGTCGTTCGATCCGGGTGATTTCACGGACGATTACACCGAGGCGATGCAGAAGGTGATCGAGGCGAAGGCGGAGGGTGCGGAGCTGCCGGAGCGGCCGGAGGTGGAGGAGGCCGGTGAGGTGATCGACCTGATGACGGCGTTGGAGCGGAGCGTGGAGCAGGCGAAGTCGGCTCGGGGTGGGAAGTCGGCGGGGCGGAAGCCTGCGGCGAAGAAGGCGTCGGGGTCGTCGTCGGGGTCGGGGTCGTCGCGGAAGGCGCCGGCGAAGAAGAAGGCGAAGCCCGCCTGAGGGCGTGGCGGTCGGGATGGGTGGGGATCTGTCGGAGTACCGGCGGAAGCGGGATGCGGGGCGGACGCCGGAGCCGGTGCCGGGTGAGGGTGAGGTGGTGCCGCGGGGTGGGGACGACACGTTCGTGATCCAGGAGCACCACGCGTCGCGGTTGCACTGGGATGTGCGGTTGGAGCGGGGTGGGGTGTTGGTGTCGTGGGCGGTGCCGAAGGGGTTGCCGCCGGAGCCGGGGACGATCCGGTTGGCGGTGCGCACGGAGGATCACCCGTTGGAGTACGCGTCGTTTTCGGGGGTGATTCCGAAGGGTGAGTACGGCGCGGGTGAGATGACGATCTGGGATCGCGGTCGGTACGAGACGGTGAAGTGGTCGGACCGCGAGGTGGACGTGGTGTTGCACGGGTCGCGGGTGGAGGGCGAGTTCGTGTTCTTCCGCCGGGGGTCGGCGGGTGGGGGTCGGGAGTGGATGGTGCGGCGGCGGCACGAGGCGGCGCGTCCGGGGTGGGTGCCGTTGCCGGAGTTCCTCTCCCCCATGTTGGCGACGCCGGGGGTGGGGTTGCCGGGTCCGGCGTCGAGGTGGGCGTTCGAGTTCAAGTGGGACGGGGTGCGGGCGATCGCGCGGGTGGAGGGCGGTCGGGTGCGGTTGACGAGCCGGTCGGGCAACGACGTGACGGAGACGTATCCGGAGTTGCAGGGGTTGGGGGCGCAGTTGGGGGCGACGCAGGTGTTGTTGGACGGGGAGATCGTGGCGTTGGAGGGTGGCCGGCCGAGTTTCGGGGCGTTGCAGCAGCGGATGCACGCGTCGGCGGCGCAGGCGCGGCGGTTGGCGGGTCGGGTGCCGGTGACGTTCCTGGTGTTCGACGTGTTGCACCTGGACGGGTCGCCGACGGTGGGGTTGCCGTACGAGCGGCGTCGGGCGTTGTTGGAGGGGTTGGGGTTGCGGGGTGCGCATTGGGCGACGCCGAAGGCGTTCCCGGGTGCGGGGGCGGAGGTGTTGGCGGCGAGTCGGGAGCAGGGGTTGGAGGGGGTGGTGGCGAAGCGGCTGGATTCGCCGTATGTGGCGGGTCGGCGGTCGCCGCAGTGGGTGAAGGTGACGTGGGTGGCGACGCAGGAGGTGGTGGTCGGGGGGTGGCGGCCGGGTGTGGGCAGGCGTGAGGGGGTGGTGGGGTCGTTGTTGTTGGGGATCCCGGGGCCGGGTGGTGGGTTGGTGTTCGCGGGGTCGGTGGGGACGGGGTTCGACGGGGCGGAGTTGGAGCGGTTGACGGCGCGGTTGTCGGCGTTGGAGGTGGGGCGGTCGCCGTTCGTGTCGGGGGTGCCGCGGGAGCGGGCGCGGGGTGCGCGGTGGGTGCGGCCGGAGTTGGTGGGCGAGGTGGCGTTCCGGCAGTGGACGGCGGACGGGCGGTTGCGGTTCGCGACGTGGCGGGGGTTGCGGCCGGATCGGGCGCCCGGGGAGGTGCGGCGTGGTGGCTGACGCGGTGGTGTCGGTGCAGGGGCGTCGGTTGAAGCTGACGAACCTGGACAAGGTGCTGTACCCGGAGGTGGGGTTCACGAAGGCGGAGGTGATCGATTACTACACGCGGATCGCGCCGGTGTTGTTGCCGCACCTGGCGGGTCGGCCGATGACGTTGCGGCGATATCCGAACGGGGTGGAGGGGAAGTCGTTCTTCGAGAAGAACGCGCCGTCGCACGCGCCGGAGTGGGTGCGGACGGTGCGGGTGGGGACGCCGGGGTCGTCGCGGGGTGCGGAGTACGCGGACTTCGTGGTGGTGGAGGACCTGGCGACGGTGGTGTGGTTGGCGAACCTGGCGGCGTTGGAGTTGCACGTGCCGCAGTGGAGGGTGGGTGCGCGGGGTGGGCGTGGGGTGCCGGATCTGGTGGTGTTCGACCTGGATCCGGGTCCGCCGGCGTCGGTGGTGGAGTGTTGTCGGGTGGCGTGTCGGGTGCGGGAGGTGTTGGTGGCGGACGGGTTGTCGCCGGTGGTGAAGACGTCGGGGTCGAAGGGGTTGCAGGTGTACGCGGCGGTGTCGGTGTCGTCGCCGGAGCGGACGTCGGAGTACGCGAAGGGGGTGGCGCGGCGGTTGGCGGCGGAGTCGCCGGAGGAGGTGGTGTGGCGGATGGCGAAGGCGCAGCGGACGGGGAAGGTGTTGATCGACTGGTCGCAGAACAACCCGGCGAAGACGACGGTGGCGCCGTATTCGTTGCGGGCGCGGTCGCGGCCGTCGGTGTCGGCGCCGGTGACGTGGGAGGAGGTGGAGTCGTGTCGGGTGGTGGAGGATCTGGTGTTCCTGGCGGACGAGGTGCGGGAGCGGGTGGCGGAGGTGGGTGACCTGTTCGTGCCGGGGAGGCCGTCGTCGTTGCCGGGGTGAGGTCGGGTCGTGGCCGGTGGGCCGGGAGGGAGGGTGTCGTGGGGTTGTCGGAGGAGGGGATCCGGGCGGCGCACGTGGGGCCGGTGCCGCGGTTGCCGGGGCGGCGGGTGGTGTTGGTGGAGTACGACCCGGCGTGGCCGGGGTTGTACGAGCGGGAGGCGGCGCGGATCCGGGCGGTGTTGGGGTCGGTGGTGGTGGGGTTGGAGCACGTGGGGTCGACGTCGGTGCCGGGGTTGGCGGCGAAGCCGGTCGTGGACGTGGTGTTGACGGTGGCGGATTCGGGTGACGAGGCGTCGTACGTGCCGGCGTTGGAGGCGGCGGGGTACGTGTTGCGGATCCGGGAGCCGGAGTGGTTCGGGCATCGGATGTTCAAGGGGCCGGACACGGACGTGAACCTGCACGTGTTCACGGTGGGTGAGCCGGAGGTGGCGCGGATGGTGGCGTTCCGGGACCGGTTGCGGGTGTCGGCGGCGGACCGGGGGTTGTACGAGCGGACGAAGCGGGCGTTGGCGGCGCGGGAGTGGGAGTACCTGCAGCAGTACGCGGACGCGAAGGCGGCGGTGGTGGCGGAGATTTTGGGTCGGGCGTGACGCTCCTCCCCCGGTTCCCGGTTTTCCGGTGGGGTGGCCGGCGGGTGCGGGAGGATGCGCGGGTGCGGTTCGGGGTGTTGGGTCCGATGGTGGTGCGGCGTGCGGACGGGTCGGAGGTCCGGGTCGGCGGGCCGCGGTTGCGGGCGTTGGTGGCGGTGCTGGCGGTCGAGGCGGGTCGGGTGGTGGGGGTCGACCGGCTGGTGGAGGCGCTGTACGGGCAGTGCCCGCCGGCGGGGGTGGTGAACGCGGTGCAGTCGCAGGTGTCGCGGTTGCGGGCGTTGGTGGACGTGGAGGTGGAGCGGTCGGCGGCCGGGTACCGGCTGGTGGTGGATCCGGGTGAGGTGGACGCGCTGCGGTTCGAGGAGCTGGTGGCGCGGGGGTCGGTGGGTGAGGCGTTGGCGTTGTGGCGTGGTCCGGCGTTGCGGGACGTGGGTGACGCGCCGTTCGCGGCGGTGTGGGTGGCGCGGTGGGAGGAGTTGCGGCTGCGGGCGGTGGAGGAGCACGACGGGGCGTCGGTGGGGTTGTTGCGGGAGTTGGTGGCGGCGCATCCGACGCGGGAGCGGCTGGTGGCGCGGTTGGTGCGGGCGCTGCACCGGGAGGGTCGTCAGGCGGAGGCGTTGGGGGTGTTCGAGCGGACGCGGCGGGTGTTGGCGGAGGAGTTGGGGGCGGACCCCTCCCCCGGTTTGGTGGCGGCGCACGGTGAGGTGGTGCGGGGTGAGGCGCCGGCGGTGCGGCGGGTGTTGCCGGCGCAGTTGACGGGGTTCGTGGGTCGTGAGGAGGAGTTGCGGCTGGTGGGTGGGGCGTTGGCGGGGTCGCGGCTGGTGACGTTGACGGGTCCGGGCGGGTCGGGCAAGACGCGGTTGGCGGTGGAGGCGGCGTCGGTGTGGCCGGGTGAGGTGTTCTTCGTGGATCTGGCGTCGGTGGCGGTGGGTGGTGATGTGGCGCGGGCGGTGGTGTCGGCGTTGGGGTTGCGGGAGGACGGGGTGGGGCCGGTGGTGGAGCCGGTGGCGCGGGTGGCGGCGGCGGTGCGGGACCGGTCGGTGTTGGTGGTGTTGGACAACTGCGAGCACGTGGTGGAGGACGCGGCGGCGGTGGCGGGCGGGTTGTTGGTGGCGTGTGCGGGGTTGCGGGTGTTGGCGACGTCGCGGGAGGCGTTGGGGGTGACGGGTGAGGTGGTGCGGCCGGTGCCGCCGTTGGGTTGCGACGGGGTGGGGTCGGAGGCGGTGCGGTTGTTCGCGGAGCGGGCGGTGGCGGTGAACCCGTCGTTCCGGTTGGACCCGGCGACGGCGGAGGTGGTGGTGGGGATCTGCCGGGCGTTGGACGGGTTGCCGTTGGCGGTGGAGCTGGCGGCGGCGCGGGTGCGGTCGTTGCCGGCGGCGGAGGTGGCGGCGCGGTTGGGTGACCGGTTCCGGTTGTTGTCGCGGGGCAGTCGGGCGGTGGTGGCGCGGCATCGGACTTTGCACGCGGTGGTGGAGTGGAGTTGGGGGTTGTTGGACGAGGAGGAGCGGGTGTTGGCGCGCCGGTTCACGGTGTTCCGGGGCGGGGCGGGGTTGGCGGACGTGGCGGCGGTGTGCGGGGTGGCGGGGGCGGACGAGGTGTTGCCGTCGTTGGCGGACAAGTCGTTGGTGGAGGTGTCCGGGGACCGGTACCGGATGTCGGAGACGATCCGGGAGTTCTGCGCGGCGCGGTTGGCGGAGGCCGGTGAGCGGGAGTGGGTGGGGCGGGCGCACGCGGTGCGCTTCGCGGGGTTGGCGGCGCGGGCGGCGCCGCACCTGTTCCGGTCGGAGCAGTTGGAGTGGTTGGGGCGGTTGGCGGCGGAGCACGGGAACCTGGTGGCGGCGTTGCGGTGGGCGGTGGCGCACGACCACGGGGTGGCGTTGCGGTTGGCGGCGGACCTGGGGTGGCCGTGGTGGTTGCGGGGGCGGCGTTCGGAGGGTGCGGCGTTGGCGGCGGAGGTGGTGCGGGCGGTGGGTCCGGTGGCGCCGGAGGGGTTGGCGGAGGAGCACTTGTTGTGCGTGGTGAACGCGTCGTCGACGGGTGCGGGGTTGCCGGGTGCGCCGTCGCCGCACCGGCCGTCGCCGGAGGGGTTGGGCGGTCCGCCGTCGCGGCCTTTTCTGACGGTGTTGTGGGGTATGGCGCACGGTGCGCCGCGGGAGGGCGCGGCGGGGGTGGAGGCGGTGCGGGAGGTGTTGTTGGGGCGTGACGCGTGGAGCCGGGCGTTGGGTCGGTTGGGTGCGGGGATGCAGTGGCGGTACCGGGGTCGGTTGCGGGAGGCGCGGGAGGAGCAGGAGGCGGCGTTGGCGGGGTTCCGGGCGGTGGGTGAGCGGTGGGGTGCGGCGTTGGCGTTGTCGCAGTTGGCGGGGTTGGCGTGGGCGGGTGGTGACGTGGCGGGGGCGATGGGGTTCGTGGACGAGGCGTTGGCGTTGTCGCGGTTGTTCGGGGCGAACGAGCACACGGCGGGTCTGTTGTGCGGTCGGGCGGAGTGGTCGTGCCACGCGGGTGACCTGGACGGTGCGGAGGCGGACCTGGAGGAGGCGGCGGCGTTGGCGCGGTCGCAGGGTGCGGAGGAGGCGTTGGCGCAGGCGTGGGTGGGGCGGGCGGAGGTGGCGCGGCGGCGGGGTGACCTGGAGGGGGCGCGGCGGTGGTGCGCGGAGGCGTTGCGGGTGTGTCCGCGGGGGTGGTTCGGGCCGGAGGAGGTGCGGGCGTCGGCGCACGTGGCGGCGGGTCTGGTGGAGTTGGCGGCCGGGGATCGGGCGGCGGCGCGGCGGGCGTGGGGTGAGGCGTTGGCGGGGGCGCGGGAGTGGGACAACCGGGTGGTGTTGGCGCGGGTGGCGGAGGCGTGTGCGGCGTTGGCGGTGGTGGAGGGTGACGGGGAGCGGGCGGGGTTGTTGGTGGGGGCGGCGCGGGGGTTGCGGGGTGGGGTGGCGGTGGATCCGGAGGTGGTGGCGGTGGAGGGGGCGGTGCGGGAGTTGGTGGGTGGGGTGGGGTTCGACGTGGTGGTGGGGCGGGGTGCGGCGGTGGGGGTGGACGGGGTGCGGGGGTTGGTGGGGTTGTAGGTGGTTGTTCGGTGGGGAGGTGGGGGGTGGGGGGTGATCGTAGGGTGAGGGGTATGCCGAGGATCGCGACCGCGGAGGCGGTGTCCCGTGACGGGTTGGTGGAGTTCCTGCGGCCGCGGCACCGGGCCCTGTTGGTCACGGTGCGCGGGGACGGGCGGCCGCAGGTGTCGCCGGTGACGTGCGGGGTGGACGGTGAGGGCCGGTTGGTGGTGTCGACGTATCCGCAGCGGGCGAAGACGCGCAACGCGCGGCGGGACGACCGGGTGACGGTGTGCGTGTTGTCCGACGAGTGGGACGGGCCGTGGGTGCAGGTGGACGGGCGGGCGGAGGTGGTGAACCTGCCGGAGGCGTTGGAGCCGTTGGTGGAGTACTACCGGTGCATCGCCGGGGAGCACCCGGATTGGGACGAGTACCGGGAGGCGATGCGGCGGCAGGGGAAGTCGTTGATCCGGGTGACGATCGAGCGGTGGGGGCCGGTGGCGACGGGTGGGTTCCCGCCGGGGGTGGTGGGGTGATTCGGGGGCTGCTCCCCTCCCCCGGGGTCGGTGTGCCGGGGGTTGTGGTTTGAGAGAGCACAAGCGTCCTCGCCGGACGGGCAGATCAGCAGGATGACGGGGTTTGGTGGTTGAGCCCCTGTACCGGCGTGGGTCGGGTTTCGTGTCATCCCGCCGACCTCCACAAGGGCTACCGCACGTGTCAAGGGGGCGGTTCCGGCGCAAGGTGCGGTAGGGGTGGGAGTGCCCCCTTGACACGCGCGGTAGGGCTGCGCCAGGTCGGCG
>NZ_JBHYXZ010000166.1:0-14542 GCF_042752395.1 Actinosynnema sp. NPDC059335
CCTCAAGGGCGCGCGTGCAGCACCGGAACCGGTACGTCGCCGAGTCGCGGGCCGCGCTGCGGGCCGCGCATGACGCGTTCGACGCCTTCACCCTGCGCCCCTGGGCCGAACGCGCCCGCGCCGAACTGCGTGCCGCCGGCGAGCAGTCCGAGCGGCCGTCGGCGCGGGCACTCGACGCCCTCACCCGCAGGAACTCCAGATCGCCCAGCTCGCGGCGGAGGGCAACTCCAACCGCGGAATCGGCCAACGCCTGTTCATCTCCCACCGCACGGTCGGCTACCACCTGCACCGGATGTTCCCCAAGCTCGGCATCACCTCCCGCGCCCAACTCGCCGGCATCATCCCCGATCTCGTCCCCACCTGACCGCTGTGCCCAGGTGGTGCTCGAAGACCCCATGCACATCCCCGACGTCGGCGGGGATCGGCCTGGACGCCGCCGAGGTGATCCGACGGCGCCCGGCCGGTCACCGCGTCAGCCGACCGTGATCTGGCTCGTCCAAGCGTTCAGGAGCGTCTGGACCGGCGTGTAGGTGCAGTTCCCGTAGGCGTCACCGCCCGCGATGATGCCGACCGCGATCACACCCCCCTGCCCGTCGTGCGCGAACACGGGCCCGCCGCTGTCGCCGGGTTGGCACAGGCTGCCGCCGGCCGTGGGAGTGACCATCTGCTGACCGCAGTTGATCTCCCCGTTGAAGTTCTCATAGCTGTAGCACCGTTCACCCGGACCGTTCAGGAATCCCGTTTGCAAGCCGCTGAACGATCCGTTGAAGATCACCCGGCAACCCTGGCATGAGTAGGACGTGCCGCGCACAGCGAGGGAATAGTCGCCGTCGTCGAGGAGATTGCCGTGGGCCCACATGCGGCCGCCGTAGTCGACGCCACCGATCAGGCCGCCGTCGAGGCCGCCGCCGCCGAACCTCCGGAACTGCATCGTTCCGAAGTTCGTGTAGCCGACGCCCCGGTTGCGGGTTCCCCCTGAGGACGTCATAGCCGCGTAGGTGGTTCCCACCTGCCCGCAATGGCCGGCTGTGAGGGCGTAACGCGTGCCGTGGGCATTGGTCACGGAGAAGCCGTAGGTGCAAGCGCCATCCACGTTGCCGTAGCGGATGCCTCCGTAGAACGGCGAACTGTCGTTGAACCTTCCGGACATCCCCTTGAGCCGCTTCTCGACGTGGAGCGACACCGCGTCGCCGAACTCGGTCCGCACCGCCGACTCCACCTCGGCGGTCAGCTCGGTCACGCCGACGGTCACCCGGTTCGTCGCCGGGTCGATACCGTAGGAAGCCAACGTGGATGCCAGCGCCTCGGTGCCCGGGATGGCGTCCGCGACTTTCTTCAGGTCGGCGGTGCTGCGCTCGGCGGGCACCACCTTCGCCGCGATCTTCTCCAGGCTCGCCTCATGCCTGAGGGCGCCGGTGTCGGCGTTCGCCTCACGGCCCTTCACCACGTGGATCGTGACGTCGGCGGGGCCGTTCGTGCTGATGCCCGCGAAGACGTCCGGCCGGCTGTCCACCCTTGCCCTGATGCGGTCCAACGCGGCGAGCCGCCGTGCATCCTCCTTGTCCGCCTCCGACCAGGCGTTGGCGTCGATGACGTCCCGCACCGGCGCGACGCCTTTGCCCGGAGCCGGTGCGGCGACAGCCGACGCGGTGCCGGAAACGAGCGATATGGCAACCAAAGCGTAAAGTGCCGACCTCTTCACAGATCCACCCGATCTCGACTGGAGAATGGGACAGTATGAGGTCCGGACCCCTGCGCGACGCTATACCAGCGCCTTTCCCCGGTCAACGAAATCGTCCTGCGGTGAGTCGTCGCGGTCTCGCGGGCGGGACACGGCCACGACCGCAGACGTGGCCGTCCACCTCTTCCGAGAGGTGTCGCCGGCGGCATGTCCCGCCGGCGGTACCGCCGGTCAATCCGGGAGCAGACACGACTTCAGGGTCTGCGCCGTTCGAGCGCACCTGGAAAATAGTGTTCGCGTTCGCAGCTCCATCCCTCTAGAGTCCCTCTCGGGCGGATGGGGCGGCCGATCCGGGGGTGTCCTTTTTCGGGGGTGGCTTCGGCGTGTGTGCGTGTTACGTGCCATCCCGTCCACTTACCCGTGACGCTGCCACCCACCCCGCATTCGGCATGCACAGAGATGGGCAGTGAGAGGGACAAACAAAATACTTTAGTCGCTGAACCGTTGCCTGGTAAGCAGATCGCCGCACACCCGCCCGGTTCGGCGTGCCACTGCGTCGAAGCCGCCGACGGCCGATCCCGTCGGAACGCGAAAACAAGGGAGGAACTGTGTTGCACAGACGCGCCTTCACCATCGTCACGGCAGTTGTGCTCGGGTTGACCGCGCTCGCACCGGGTGCCAACTCGGCGCCGGCCGAGATGCAGGACGAGGCCGCCTGGGTCTTGGCGGAAGAGGACGCGGGCGCGGTCCGCGCGTACGTGGAACAGCACCCGCAGGACTTCTCGGGCTTCTGGCTCGACCGGACCCGGAACAGGTTCGTGGTGGCCGTCCCCGAAGGGCTCGACGTCGCACCGCGGACCGGTGCGCTGCGGCGGTTGGCGCCTGTCCGGGTGACCTCCGCCCACGCCGCGCCGGTGGAGGTCCAGCGGCGGCCGGCATCGCTGGCCGTGCTGAACGACGCCCTCGCCAAGGTCGGCGACAAGCTGAGGGAGGTCGCACCGGCCGCGTCACCGGTCAACTCCTGGTACGCGGACGAGCAACTGGGCAAGGTCGTGGTCAAGGTCAGCGAAGACGTCGCCGGCGCCACCGCGTCCGTTGCCGGGTTGGTCGACGCCGACCTGGTTTCGGTCGTCCCGGAGAAGGGCCGCAACACCACCCACAACGCGGTCGTGTCGGTGCAGGAGCCGGTGAAAGCGGTGCGGGTCACCCGAGCCCGGGTGGACGAGCTGAACGCGATGGCCTACCCCGGCCCCGACCGCGAGTACGACCACCTCCCGTTCTACACCGGCAACAGGATCATCCGGTGGGACGAGGGCCGGGTCAGCTGGTGCAGCAGCGCCGCGGTCAACTACGCGCGGACGCACATGTACACGGCAGGGCACTGCTTCGTCGTCGGGGAGGAGATCCTCCAGGGTTACTACGACCAGCCCACCAACACGGTCTACTACTCCGACGAGATCGGCCCGGTCGTGTCGTCGCAGTGGGGCAACAACCGCATCGACGCCCAGTCGGTCAGCACGACCAAGTACACCAACCGCCAATACCACGGGACCGTCACGACGCCGACCAACCTGATGCAGTTCAAGGACACCTCCTCCTTCGTCGGGATGCGCGTGTGCGGCAACGGCTCGGTGAGCGGGACGCGGTGCGCGGGCGAACTCGTCCGGACGAACGTCTGCGTCTCCTACCCGGACGCCGGCGTCAGCCCGTGCGGCATGTCCGTCGCCCAGTCCCTGACCAACACCCCGCTCAGCCAGCCCGGCGACAGCGGCGGCCCGGTGATCCGGGACAGCACCGGGACCGGCGCGCAGGTGGTCGGCATCATCTCGGGAGGGAACGAGGCGCAGCGCACCTTGTTCTACTCGCCCATCGCTGCGGCCTGCGCCCAGGTCAGCCCGTTCACCTGCGACTGAGCCGCCACACGGGGATAGGATCGAGACCATGGCCCGAACCGTCCCGGTCCGCCGATCAGCCGTCGTGATCACCCTGGCGCTCCTGGTGGCCGCCACCGGTTGCCGCGACGTGGAAGAGGGGAAGACCGTGCCCCCGGGCACGGCCTCCAACCCGTCGATGACCATCTCCCACCTCCCCCCTCCCACCAAGACGAGCCCTTAAGCGGTGGGCCAGGCTCGACGCGGTTGCGTTGAGCAGACAGCGCTCACGGCGGCC
This sequence comes from Actinosynnema sp. NPDC059335, assembly GCF_042752395.1. Classification (NCBI taxonomy): domain Bacteria; kingdom Bacillati; phylum Actinomycetota; class Actinomycetes; order Pseudonocardiales; family Pseudonocardiaceae; genus Actinosynnema; species Actinosynnema sp. NPDC059335. The sequence goes on from NZ_JBHYXZ010000166.1 coordinate 3,851, forward strand.
TGGTTGTGCGGTGCGGGTCGGCGTTGGGTGCGCTCCGAGGCCGGTCCGCACCGCGCCCGGGCGTCAGGACGACTCGGATGGAGGCGTCCGGGCGGACGGTGCCGGGGCCGGCGGTTGGCGTGCCGCGGGCGACGCCAGCCAGGCATGTCCTCCGTGGTTCTCCACGCCGGTCGCCGTCGAGCGGCTCACCGGGGTGTAGCGTTGTCGTCATCGGGTCGACTCGTTCGAGTGCGCCCGGACATCCCGCGTCGTGAGACGGCTCCGACATTGTTCGCGTTGAGCCCCGAGGGCGTGGAGAAGGACGGAAACCCATGTCACCCCAGTACGTTTCACGGTACGAAGCACGGGTCGATCTCGTGCGGGCCACGTTGCAGGAGTTGTCCGATCTGGACGCGAAAACCGCGCAGGACGTCGCGGTGCGCGTGGTGCACGTGTTGGACCACCTGCCGGAGAGCGTTCGGTGATCGTGGACGGGTTGTTCAGCCATCCAGAGGTCCGGCAGCCGGTCCCGTCGGCCGATGACGGGCACGAGCCGCTGCTTCTGGAGCCCGGGACGAAGGCGGGTCAGGCGTAGTTCGGTGGGCGGTGGCCTTGGTGGGCGGTGCGGCCGAGGTCGGCCGGGCGCAGGCGGAACACCTGGAGGTCCAGGTCGAAGTACCTGCGGGTCTCGCCCACCCAGGGCATGTCGGCAGGGACGCGGTCGAGTTGGTCCGTTTGTCGGACCGGCCGTTGCGGCAGGTCGCCGACGACGGTCACTGACCAGGCCCGATGTGGTCGCGGTGCCGGCGCCGGACCTGATCGGCCGAGACTTCACCGCCCCGGCACCGGGCCGCCGACCGGTCGCCGACATCACCTACCTGCCCACCCGGCGAGGCTGGCCTTACCCGGCCACCGTGATCGACCTGCACACCCGCGAGGTCGTCGGGCACGCGATGGCCGAGCACACGCGCGCCGAACCGGTCCGCGACGCCCTCGACCTCGCCGCTGGTCGCGGCCTGACCGGCGACGACGCGATCTTCCGCGCCGACGGCGGGACGCGGTACAGCTCCGGGCTGTTCCGCCGCGCGCTCACCGGTGACGGCATCCGGCCGTCGGCGGGGCGGGCCGGGTCCTGCTTCGACAACGTCGTCGCGGAGTCGTTCTTCGCCACCCTCAAGACCGAGATCGGCACCACCGTGCGACCACGCCCGACGCGACGTGTTCGCCTATATCGGCTACTACAACCGCGACCGCCTACATTCCACACTCGACTACCGCGCCCCGCACGAAGCCCGCGTCGGCTACCGTCAAGCACTCACCCTCGTGGCATGAGATCCGGTGTCCGGTTCGCGGGGACAACCTCAGGGGAGTCCGGCAGCCGTGCCATGTTCCAGGTGGGTGAGCGGCGGGTTGTGCTCACCCACCGGGCGACCGGCGTAGGTGTGTCGCTATCGGAACGTCCACGTGGGCGTGGACGTGCGCCCCAGAGTGGTCGTGGTTCTGTGCCGTCGATGTGCACTCCGCCTGGTCGGAGGCGGGTGCGCCGCGGCTCCGCTCGGAGTCAGCGCGGGTGTTGGCCGAGGGGACCGGTCTTGACCGCCGACAGGAAGGTTTGCCACCGGTCGAGCGGGAATGCCAGGTGCGGCCCGTTGCGGTTCCGCGAGTTTCGTACGAAAGCAAGGCCTGTCATGTGTGCGAGCTCCACGCAGTCACCTTGCTGTGGGCCGGAGTTGGAACTCTTGCGCCAGACCATCCCGAATGGGGCCGGCCTGGTGAACTCCGAGTTTGCTCGCTGCTGCACACGTGCCCCCTCCGCTGCAGGCCAGCCGGGTCCCGACTGATGCTATCGCGGAGTTCCAATCGCCTTCTACCGCCGACCGAGGGACATCGGTTGCTCCGTTGTCAGCAGTGGTGGTTCGGGCTCGATCAGGTTGTTCCTCCACTGAAAGATTCGGCCAGGATGCGGTCGATGAAGGCATCCAGTTCGTCCGGTGGGGTGGCTACCTCTTCCAGTTTGATGAACGCTTCCACGTAGCGGCTCGCGTCTTCGGGGCTGTTCTGGATCAGGATGCTCTGAGACTTCCCGGCCTGATCGATGTAGATGGCGTGGTCCTGCTCGTCACCGGGGAACTCGAACACGGTGAAGGCGCTCTCCATGCCCTGGTGCACACCCTTGTCGAAGCCGATGACCTGGATGGAGATGAACGGCAGCCGGTTGATCTCCTTCAATCGCTCGAGCTGCCTCCTCATTGCCTGCGGGCCGCCGATCTGTCGACGCAAGGCCGCTTCGTCCAGGATGAAGAGAGCGCGCTGATCGCCCCGCTTGTAGAACCTCTCCTGGCGCTCCATGCGGATTTCGACGCCGCGTTCGACAGCGTCCTCGTCATGCGGGTTGTAGAGGCTGACGACGGCGCGCGCGTAATCTTCGGTCTGGAGGAGTCCCGGTACGAACAGCGGCTGGAACTGTCGAATCAGCGACGTCGAGTCCTCCATCCCCAAGAAGGTGACGAATGACTGTACCAGTCGAGGGCGATACCGGTCCCACCATGCTCGCTGCTTTCCGGACCTGGCCATTTCGACCAATTCATCGATCCGGCCCTGGTCGCTGACCCCATAGAGCTGCAGTAGTGCGCGCAGATCGGTCACGGAAATTCCTACTGCGCCCGTCTCAATCCTGATCAGCTTGGACAAGGACCAGTCCAAGGAATCTGCCGCGCCCTTCTGGGTCAAACTTGCGGCCTCACGGGCCGTGCGTAGTTCGGCCCTCAACTGGCGTTGTTGGGTGACTGGGTTCCGTCCTTTGTCGATCAAGGGTGCGTCCTCCCGAGGGGCGGGCGGGTGGCACTGGCCACCAAGCCGTATGCTTCCTAGCCAGGCGACACCTGGCTACCATCTGACTGGCAGAATGCTACATGGCAGGTTGCGAGGTGGCGGGGAGGTGGTTGTGAAGATCGACACCGCCCATCCACCCCCGTCACCGCGTCCTCGGCTGCTGCTCGTGGCCCGGAACCTCACCTCGCTCAACCGCATCGGCACGGTGCTGCTGACGCTGATGGGTACCCCGTGGTCGATCGACGCCGTGATCGACGAGGGGTCCAAGTACGCGGACGGCCTGGAGGAACGGCTCCGCGGGCTGCACTTCCGCCGGATCGACTGGGAGCAGGCGCGGGCGATCCGATGGGACGCCATCCTCGCCGCCCACGTCAACGGCAGACTCGCCGAGCTCCAGGGACCCATGCTGGTGGTGGCGCACGGTGCGGGCTACAACCGCCGGCTCTTCAGCTCGACCCACGACGAGACGGTCTCCGCCGGGCTGTCCTGCCACGAGCTCCTCGCCGGCGGGAAGGTGTTCGCCAGGGTGATCGGCCTGTCACACGAGGAGCAACGCGCGCGCCTGTGCTTCGCGGCGCGGTCGCGTGCCAAGGAGATCGGTGACCCGCTGTTCGACCAGATGGTGAGTTCACGCGGGCGGAGGAAGCGGTACCGCAAGATCCTCGGTGTCGGTGACGAGCGCTGCCTGGTCGTGATCAGCTCGACCTGGAACGACCACTCGCTCATGGCCACCCGGGAAGACCTCGTGCGCAGGCTCGTCGCGGAACTGCCTCGCGATCGGTTCCAGGTGGTGCTGGTGCTGCACGTGAATATCTGGGCCGAGCGCACGAGAGCCGCGATCGAAGTGGCCTACGGGAAAGAACTGGCTGCGGGAATGCTGATCATCGCACCGGACGACAGCTGGCAGGCCGCGGTGATCGCGGCGGACGTGCTGATCGGCGACCACGGTTCGGTGGTCTTCTACGCCGGCAGCCTCGGCGTGCCGCTCCTGCTCGCCGCCGACGGCTCCACCGAGGTCGACCCGGCCTCGCCGATCGCCGCACTGCGGGACGAGGCCGACCGGCTCGACGTGTCCGCCGACCTGCGCGTGCAGATCGAGTCCGCGATGCGGCGGCGTGACGAGAACAGGTTCGCGGCGGCAGTCAACCGGATGTTCGGCAACCAAGGCCGGTCGTGGGCGACACTCCGCGACACGCTCCACGACCTGGCGGGAATCGCCCCTCCCGACGGGGAACCGCTCATGGTGCCGATCCCGGATCCGAGCCCGATCCGCGGTTCCTACGAATCGACGGCCTTCAGGGTCAAGACGATCATCGACCCCACGCCGTTCGACCGCCACCTCGAGGTGGAGCGATTCCCCGCCATCCTGGCATCCCCGGACACCAGCCCTCACTCGGTGCTCCTGATCGACACCGAAGAGGTCCACCAACCCTTCATCGAGAACGCCGAGATCGTGGTGAACAGGGACGCTGGGCACTACCGCGAGGCCCGGCAGTGGCTCGTCGACGGCCAGCACGACTGGCCTGGAGCCGCTCTGCTGGTGGCCGTGACGGGCGAGTTGGTCCTGATGCGCTTCACGCCCGACAGCCTGGTGCTGCAAGCGCCTCGCGGCGATCCGGTCCTGCTCGGAGCCGCCATCCACCAGTGGCGCGTGGAAGGATTCCAGATCAACGACGCGGTCGAACTGCGGATAGGGACGAGCGGGGCGGTCCACGTGACCGTGGTGCGGCCGCTGTTGCCGCTGCGGTCGGCCTGAGGTCAGTTCGTCCAGTCCGGGCGCCGTCCCCGGTCGATCCACTCCTGCACGTCGGCGCTGCGTGGGCTCCCGGCGTCGACGTACAGTTCCAGCAGGCGCCGCGCGGCCGTGCGGAACCGAATGGTGTCATGGTTGTCCTGGGCGACACCGACCAGGACCTCGAGCGCCTGTGCCTCCTTGACCGGTTGCTCGCGCTCCCGCGTGGTGACGATCGCCGCCTCCAACTCGGCCGTGGCCTCGTGTTGACGGCGCAGCCTGTGATAGGCCCGCCCCAGGGCGATGTGCACCCTTGCCGCCGCCATCTCGTCACCGAGGCGTTCCATCGTGCGCAGTGCCTCTTCGAGCACGGGTACCGCGCGTTCTTCGAGGCTTGCCCGCACGAGCACGTCACCGAGTTGGTAGGACTGCAGTGCATAAGAGCGTTCGTCGCCGAGCGCGCGCTGCTTGAGCACGAGGTCCTCGAAGACGTCCACCGCTTCCGCGTACCGGCCCTGGTCCCGGTACAGCAAACCGGTCGATTCCAACACCACCGACGTGGCCTGCGGATCGTCTCCCGCCAGTCGCCGCGCGATCTCCAGTTGCCGGCCCGCGGCGCCGAACTCGTGGAGTTCGATGTGCGCACGGGCTAGCTGGTTGCGCATGCGGACTTCGGCGGTCACGTCATCGCACCGCTGTGCCGCACGCACCCCCAGCTCATGCGATTCGATCCAGTCCGCGTAGTTCTTGTGGCTGTGGTAGAGAGCCCAAAGCGATTCGCACATCTTCCACACGACGTCGTGCGAACCGAGTTTGTCCGCGGCGCGCATGGCCGCCAACAAATTCGTCCGTTCCACGACAAGCCACGCCATTCCGGACGCGGCGTCGAATCGCCCCGACCACCCGGTGAGGTCGTGGCTGCCGCGACGCCACCTGTTCCCGAGGACAGCCCGATCAGCCGCGGCGGCACCGGTGGCGTACCAGTCGACGAATCGGTGGAGCGTGGCCTCGCGCTGCTCGGCCGGGTCATCCGTTTCCGCCCGTCCGCGGGCGTGCAGGCGCACGAGGTCGTGGAACCGGTAGCGATCCCCGTCCAACTGCTCCACCAGGTTGGCGGCGCACAGCAGCTCCAGGTCCGCCTCGGCGGAGAACGCCGGTGTCGCGCCGGCGACCACGGCGACGTCACCGCCGAACTCGGGACCGGGGTGCAGGCCGAGGCGCCGGTACAGGATCTGCGCGGACTCGCGCAGGTCGGCGTAGGCGGTGTCGAACATGTGCTTCACCGGACTTCCCCCCGGATCGATGGTCAGGCGGTCGAGCCGTTCCCGGTCGTCGGAGAGGTGGCGTACGAGCCCGGCGGGTGACCAGCGTGGTTGTGCCAGTCGGGCCCCGGCGACGCTGAGCGCCAGCGGGAGACCCTCGCAGAGGCGCACGAGTTCCCGGATGCTCGCCTGGTCCTGCTCGGCCGCGGGGGACATCAGTCGGGTTACGAGGCGCTCGCCCTCATCGGCGTTGAACGGCGTCAGGTCGATGAACTGGGCACCGTCGATGGCCAAACCGTTGAGCCTGCGCCTGCTGGTGCCGACGATCACGCTGCCGCGCCCGGCGGGTGACAGGGCGCGCACCTGCGCCGGCTCGTCGACGTCGTCCAGCACGACGAGCAGGCGGGCGTGGGCGGTCAGGCTGCGGAACAGCGCCACCCGCTCCGGGTACTGGGTCGGGAGGTACTGCTGGTGCACCCCGAGCGATCGCAGGAAGAACGCGACGATCTCGCCCGTGGCGACCCCGTCGCGATGGCGGTACTCCGCGACGTTGGCGTAGAGCAACCCGTCGCCGAACCTGGAGTGGTTGGTGTGAGCCCAGTGCAGCGCCAGGGCCGACTTGCCCACGCCGGCCATGCCGCTGAGCGCGAGGATTGTCGGCCTGGTGCCCCCGCGATCCACCGCCTCGTCCATCAGGCGCAGTTGGACGGCACGGTTGACGAAGGCGTGCGGGGCGGGTGGTAGCTGCATGGGCGCGTGGTGCGGTGCCGATGTGACGATGTTCAGTTCGCCTATGGACGAGGCCTGGATGACGTTGCCCACCGACGATCCGGTGACATCATTGCGTGGGGCCATGTGCCCACCCTCCGACTGGCCTCGCCGACAGCCGAGGAGCGGCACGACGTCCACGCCTCGACAGAGGTGCGGATGAGTATGGCATCAGATGACACTCGCCGGGAGCTTTTCCGGTCAAGAGAGCACCCGGAACAAGTTCACCCGTCCGGTGGTGTAATGGTGTGACTGAGGCGAAAGTTAACATAGATTACACCTCATTTGTGGGCAACTGTCACCCAGTGAATCGTCCAGTCGATACAACGTGTTGCGCAACTCCGCCGAGTCGAGCCACATCACCTGTTCGGGCAGTACCGATGCTCGGTCGAGTGACTGAGCCCTCGTGATACCGAACCGTCCGAGTCCGCACTAGTGCGACTTCTCGTCACGGGTCAACAGCGAGGTGCGCTGTCGGGCGCACGACCGCCGGGTCACCGGAACGGGCCCCGCCCGCAATCGACGTGCGCGTGCGGAAGCGAAGGGTGCGTCGGGTACCGGCGGCAACCGGATCCTCCGGTCGGACCGCACTGCGGGCACGGGTCGGATGTCGTCCCGGGCGGAACGCCGACGCCCGCATTTCCCGGGACGCCCGACGAACTGCCGGGACGGGCTGCGGGACCGACGGCGTCATCGGTCGAACAGGCGGCCAGGCACAATACCTCAGCTCCGACCTCGGGACAGAGGCAGGGCGCTGGCTGGTGGATCATCTACGGCGACGTGACGTGCGACGGCCTCACGTCCTGATCTCGGCCGGCCATGAGCACACGGATCGGCAGAGCTGTTGTGCAGAGCGCTTACGCGCCAGTCTCGACCCGTCTCCGTCACCATCGACGACACCTGCGATTTCAGCCGCTCAGCGCGTACAACGCGGCTCAGGCCCACGACCGATCAGCCTTCGCACGGGTGGCTCGCCTGGACGCCGTCTTCTGTACCAGCGACGACATGGCACTGGGCGTCGTCGGCGCACTTCGTGAGACCGCCTCGTCGAACACCGAGGAGACCATCGTCATCGGCGTCGACGGAATCCCGAAGACCTTGAACATGATCGCCACCGGCGGCAGTCCTCTGTGGGTGACAATCCTTCCGGGACTCCCACCGCCTCGCGGAAAGCGCTGTCGAAATCTCCAAAGGATGGTCGACGGCCGCACAACGATGAAGCGCGCCATTCTCAAGCCGAGGGTGTTCGAAGGCATTTGAAGAGTTGCGTCCGCAGGCGGCCGAACCCGACGTGGGGGGCACTCCCCGGTTGCGCGGAGAATGTGTTCTCCGGCCTGCGATCCAGCGGTCGCACGCGATGACCTTCAGCCGTCTTCCAGCTTGGCGCGCAGGTCGTCGGCGGCGGGGTCGCCCAACGACTCGAAGACCTCCAGCGCCTGCTGCCACGCCTCACGCGCCGCCCGGACGTCGCCCGCTGCCGCGTGGATGTCGCCCAACTGGGTCAGGGTCTTGGCCCGGTGCGAGTCGTTGCCGGATTCCCGCCACAGCTCCATCGCCCGGCGGTGGTAGGCGATGGCCTCGTCGTGCAGACCCAATCCCGCCTTGGCGAAACCCATGCTGTCGAGGGTGTCGGCCTCGCCCTGCCGGTCGCCCAACGCGTGCAGCAGCTCCAGCGCTCGGCTGCACTGCTCCAGCGCGTGGTCGTAGTGGCCCAGGCGCGCCTCGAACCACCCGATGGCGCTGAGCGTCCTGGCCTCCACGGTGCGGTTGCCCGTCCGACGGTAGAGCTCCAGCGCTTCGTGTGCCCGGTCGATCGCCTCGGCGGGCATGCCGAAGCGGTCCAGGACGACGGCCGTCGAGTAGCGCGCGATGGCTTCGCCCTCCACGTCGCCGATCTCGTGGAACGCCGTCGCGGCCCGCGTCAGCTCGGCCAGCGACTCGTCGCGTCGCCCGAGGTTGGCGTAGGCGTTGCCGAGCAGGCGGTGCGTCACCGCCCGGGCGGCCACATCGCCGAGCCGCCGCGTCGCAGCCATCGCGGTGCCCAGGCACGCGACCAGGTCACGCCAATGGCCGTACCAGTACAGGTACGACGCGAACGTCCACGGCAGCTGCCAGGCGTGCACGTCCAGGCCGGTGGTCGCGGCGCGGTCGACGGCGGCCAGCACGCAGGCGTACTCGGTCGTGAACCACGCCGCCGCCTGCCGCCGCGACGGGATCGGCCGCACCACCGCGCCCGGCACCGGCGGCGCGAGCGTGACGGGGTGGCGGAACGGCTCGATCGCCAGCGACGCGGTGAACCCCGTGTGCAGGTAGTGGTCCAGCACCCGCAGGACGGCGGCGTCACGGTCGGCCGGGTCCTCCTCGGCCAGTTCCGCCGCGTACGCGCGCAGCAGGTCGTGGCACCGGAACCGGCCAGGCTGGTGCTCCTCCAGCAGGTGCGCCCGGGTCAGCTCGGCCGCCACCCGCCGGGTGGACGACACGTCCGCGCCGATCAACGACGCCGCGGCGTGCAGGCCGGTGTCCGGCCCCGGCGCCACGCCGAGCAGCCGGAACAGCCGCGCGGCCGGCGCCGAGAGCGTGCGGCAGGACCAGGAGAACACCGCGCGCAAACTGGTCCGCGGGTCGCCGGCGTCCAGCACGTCCAGCCGATCCTGCTCGTCGCCCAACTCGTCCGCGAGGGCCCGCAGCGGCACGTGCCGCGCCGCGCCCGCCCGCGCCGCCGTCACGGCCAGCGCCAGCGGCAGCCGCGCGCACCGCTCGACCAGCAACCGGACCGCCTCCGGCTCGGCCGCCGCCCGCTGCCCGCCCAGCCGCAGCGCGAGCAGTGCCTCCGCCTCCTCGTCGTCGGGCACCGCCAGGGGCACGGGGTGCGCGCCTTCCTCGGTGACCAGGCTGGTGAGCCGGTCGCGGCTGGTCACCACCACCCGGCTGGGCGAGTCCCCACCGGGGAGCAGCGGCCGCACGTGCTCGGCGTCCGCCGCGTTGTCCAGCACGATCAGCATCCGCCGGGTCGCCACCCGGCTGCGGTACAGCGCCGCCTGGGCGTGCAGGTCCACCGGGATCGAGTCGGGCGGCACACCCAAGGCGTCGAGGAACCCGCGCACCGCCTCGGCGGGCAGCAACGGCGCCGAGATCGGGTCGACCCCGCGCAGGTTCACGTAGAGCTGCCCGTCGGGGAAGTGCCCGGCGTTGCGGTGCGCCCAGTGCAGCGCCAGAGCGGTCTTGCCCACGCCGGCCATCCCGTCGATCACGGCCGTCGGCGTGTCGTGCAGCAACACGTCGAGCGCGTCCAACTCGACGTGCCGCCCGCTGAACCGCGGGGTGTGCGCGGGGAGTTGGCGCGGCACCGCGCCGTTGTCCGGTGGGCGCGGCTCGCCCGGCACACGCACCCAGGCCGTGCCGGTGGTCTCCTTGACCGTGAACCGGACCCGGCGGAACGCGTCCGGCTCGCTGGCCGGGCTGTGCCGCACGACCTCGTCGTGGAACCAGTCCGAGACGACCAGCACGAGCGGTGCGGCCGACTCGCCGAGCGCGGCCTTCACCGGTGGGGCGTCGAGCAAGCGGAACGTGTGGTTGACCGCGACCCCGACGACCCCGTGGTCGTCGAACTGCACCTCGCCCGCGTGCACCGCCACCCGCAGCCGCATCCGCTCCGCCGCCCCGCGCCCGGCGTTGTGCCCCCGCACCTCGGCGAGCAGCGCGTCCGGCAGCACCTCGGTGAACAGGGCCTTCACCACGTCCGGCGGGGCCAGCACGAGCACACCGTCACCCCGGTCCTCGTGGTGGCACGCCTCCCACGGGATGCCGCACGCCCGGAACGCCGAGAGCAAGGCCGAGTACAGCCCGTCGCGCACCGCGACCCGGTCACGGTTGGAGCGGCCCTGATCGCCGAAGCCGGCGACGTCGACAGCCAGCACGGTGCGATGGACGGCAGGCTTCACACCCACGCTATCGGCCCGAACGGGTACTACGTTCCCCCGCGACGAGACACTGTTCGGCCGCCTGCCGATCACGGCACGGCAGCCGGCGGCCCCAAGCCCGTTCGCCGGCCGACCCCGCCGCTCCCCCCGCAAACGCCCCGCGGGGGTGTCGCGGCGGCCGGGGCGGGCCCCGCGGCGT
>NZ_JBHYXZ010000166.1:14552-17730 GCF_042752395.1 Actinosynnema sp. NPDC059335
CGGTCCCCCGCCCCGTCCACTGGTTGGGCCCGCCGCCCACACCCCCCCCGCCGCCGGCCGCCCCACACCCGCGCGGCCGGATACCCGGGCCCACCGGCCTCACTCGGCGGCTGGTCCTGGCGGAGCCGGGACCAGCGCACGGACGTGGACGGATACCCAGGGTGGCCCGGTGCGGACATGAAGCCCGGTCAGGATGGCTGGTGGACCGACTGGAAGGACATCAGCTGCTCTGCGAGGAGTTCGGTGCGAGCCACGGCGCGAAGTGGCCGAGGCCCGGCAGTTCGCGGTGGACATGACGCTGGAGTTCAGGGCGAACGAGCAGTGCAGCCTGCGCTGCCAGAAGGCCAAGCCCGAAACCTTCTACGACTGCACCCGAGACTGCCTGGCTGCCAACGACGGCGGCGTCGGCATGGGCTTGGACTCGTTGCAGGTCGGCGAGACCACGCTGATCAACCCGGAGGTCAGGCGACGGCGGAGTCCGGCACCGACAGCACCCGCCGCGGCAGATCGGCACGCATGGCCACCACACTTGCCCTGGGTTGCGAGGACGGGGTGATCGTGTCCCCGGTCGTGGTGAGGGCCGCGGAGGATGCGGGCGCGGTGGAGCACAGGACGAGCGGTTCACCGAGTTCGTCGACGCCTGGGGCGCCCGCTACCCGGCGATCGTCAGGTTGTGGGACAACGCCTGGGCCGAGTTCGTGCCCTTTCTCGCCTTCGACGTGGAGATCCGGCGGGTGATCTGCTCGAGCAACGCCTTCGAGAGCGTCAACGCTCGCATCCGCCGCGCGGTCAAGGCCCGGGGCCATTTCCCCCACGAGCAGGCCGCGCTCAAGTTCGCCTACCTCGCGGGAGCAGCCTGGATCCGACCGGCACTGGCCGCAAACGCTGGATGATGCGCTGGAAGCCCGCCCCTCAACGCCTTCGAGATCGCCTTCGACGGCCGCCTGGCCGCCGGACGCAGGTAACCCCCTTCAAGCCCGAGTTGCACCGCTCGTTTGGTTCTGTCGCTCATTGCGTGATCAACGGTTCGAGCTGAAGGATCGTCGAACTCTGTCGCTGCTACTGTTGAGCAGGATTCGCTTGCGCAGCCGGGGCGAGCTCGCCCTTCCGTAGGTCTGCCGCTTGAGTAGCTTGATCTTGTTGACGACTCCTTCTGTAGGGCCGTTGTTGTGGGGCAGGGTCAGCCCGGCGGTCACGGCGTCGTTGTCCTTGCGCAGGCCGTGGACGAAGCGGTGCAGGGCTGGCAGGTCGTCGGCCAGGACCGCTTCGATCCAGCTGTCGAGGTCCTGGCCTCGGCGGTGGGTGAGGATCCTCGCGAACTCGCCCGCCCGTGATGCCCACATGCACCCGACGCACAGCATTCATAGCCAGGTGGCCGCCCGTAGGCAGCGGCTTGCCGTGGTTGATTCGGATCTTGATCGTGTCGCCGAGGTTCAGATAGGAGTCCACGATGTGGTGCCCGGCGTGGGTGAAGCCGGAGAGCGCCCGGTAGGCCGCGTACATGCGGGACCCCTTCGGGTCGAAGTCCTCGCAGAGCTGTTGGAAGCTCCTAGCGGGACCAGCGCCGGTCGAGGGAACCACCACCGACTTTTCGATGATCGCGGTGACCTCCCCCATCTCTCACCAGCAGATCTTCAGCATGGCCTTGGCGGTGGCTCGACGCTGACGCTGCTGTTCGTTGACGAAGCCGGCCAGGGCCTCCTCCTCGTTGTGGAGCATCCACTGGGCGGTCAGCCCATGTTCGAGGGCACCTCTGACCAGAGGCATCGCCTCCAGGTCCATCCCCGCCTCGTGCAGGCGCATCACGGCACGCGCCAAGCAGTGGATGTGGGAGGCAAGCCCCGACACGACCGTCAGGCGACCGAGCTCCATCGGGCGGTCCTTGCCGACCGACGTCTTATCGGGGCGGTCGTCCCAGATCGTCAGCAGCTCGTCGAGGGTCTTTCCGGAACCACTGGACGCGTCCGGCTTCGGCGCCGCAGTACATCCGCGCCACACCCGGCGAGGCGTTGCCGTCCTTGGGAACGAGGTGTCGTCCACCACCCACGCGTCCGGGTCCACGAACCCGCTGGCCCACACCGCCAGGCGGTGCCGCACCTCAACGCGTGATCCCAATGCTCGGCAGCCTCGTCAACGAGTACAGACCCGACGCCTGACCAGCAGTGATGACTTTTCGAGCGGTACACCCAGCTCGTCACCGTTGCGATCCTCACCGATCCCGGAGGGTCGGTGCTGTGTCGGCCCGCCAGGAGATTGTTGTTGGTGTCTGAGTTGCGATCGGACGGCACACGAGGGGGAGGCCCGTCCCGATTCGAATCTCGCAATAATGCGGAGGGGATCTCGGAGCTGTATGACACACTTTCCCGGTCACACCAAAGGGGAAGGATCGCCCGCATCGACCGAGGTGTCGATGCGGACAACATGCACTAGGAGATCCGATGCCGGTAAAGAAGGCGGTTTACGCCGCCTTGGGGTTTGCGGCCATTGCGCTCCTGTCCGTAATGGCACCGTCGACCGCAACCGCCGAGACTCCGGAGTTCGGTGTCCAGGCAGAGTGGGAGGTGACCATCCCGAACGCCGATGGGAGGCTGGAAACCTTCTGGGTGCACGACACCAACCGCAGCCTGTACCACAGGTGGCAGAGGACCGACGGTACCTGGACGGGCGGGCAGAGCCTGGGAGGGACTCTGCTCTACGACCGGATCGCCGCGGCGCGCAATGCCGACGGCCGTCTCGAGGTGTTCGGGATAGGCACCGACAAGGCGATGTTCCACATCTGGCAGTCGCCCAGCGGCGGCTGGAGCGGATGGGCCACTCTCGGCGGTGGATTCAACGGCCCGCCCACCGTGTCCTTGACGTCCTACGGCGGAATCGTCGTCAGGGCACCGGGCTTGGACAACCGATACTACTACCGCTACCAGACTGCACCGAACTGCTGCTGGAGCAGCGGCTGGACATCGGCCTGAACAACTGTTCAACGCCGTTACGGGAGCCTTGCGAGTTGCTCCACCGGAGCGGGACTCATCGAGTTGCCGATTTTGGGGTTGAGGTTGAAAGGAGTACTGCAGGGGGTTGGACATTCTTACTAGTAGCGTGTCGCTGTTTAGTTGTGGTGCTTGCGGCTGGGAGGCTGTTGTCCGGCAGGTCCTTTCCCCTGCCGGACAAGGACTGGTGTGGT
>NZ_JBHYXZ010000167.1:0-8018 GCF_042752395.1 Actinosynnema sp. NPDC059335
TGCGGGTAGGGGTGGGAGTGCCCCCTTGACACGCGCGGTAGGGCTGCGCCAGGTCGGCGGGATGACACGGAACCCTTCTGTTGGGGAAGGGCGGGGGTTGGCCGGTGGGGAGTGGGGGAGGGGTGGGGGCGAGAGGGGGCGGGGGTGTGTCAGTCGGTGGGGAGGCCCCAGGTGCCCTTCGGCGGGGCGGGGGATTGGGTGGCGGTGGCGTCGGTGGTCGGGGGGATGCCGCCGATGAAGCGGATCAGGGAGTCGCCGTGTTCGACCCGGCCCGGGAACGGGTCGCCGGCGGACAGGCGGATCAGGGAGGCGATCGGTAGGTCGACGTGGGAGGCGACGAGGACGAAGTTGCCGAAGCGGCGGCCTCGGAAGACGGCCGGTTCGGCCAGGACGCAGACGTGGGGGAAGACGGCGCGGACGGTGGCGGCTTGGGCTTTGGCGAAGGACATCTTGCCGCCGTCGCCGATGTTGGCCGCGTAGATGCCGTCCGGGCGCAGGGTGCGGGAGGCCAGGGCGACGTATTCGACGGACGTCAGGTGCGCCGGGGTGCGGGAGCCGGCGAACACGTCGGTGACGACCAGGTCGAAGGTCGATTCCGGGGCTTTGGCGAGGACGGCGCGGGCGTCGCCGTTGCGGATGCGCAGGCGCCAGGTGCGGTCCAGCGGGAGCAGGCCGCGGACCAGGTCGATCAGGGCCGTGTCGATCTCGACGACCTGTTGGCTGGAACGGGGTCTGGTCGTGGCGATGTAGCGCGGCAGGGTGAGCGCGCCGCCGCCCAGGTGGAGGGCGCGGATCGGGTCGCGGTCCGGGGCGACCAGGTCCGCGACGTGGCCGAGCCGGCGCAGGTACTCGAACTCCAGGTGCGTCGGGTCGTCCAGGTCCACGTGGGACTGGGGGGTGCCGTTCAGGCGCAATGTCCACGCCCTCGGCACGTCGGGGTCGGGGACCAGTTCCGCGATGCCCGAGTCCACCTCCCGGCTGATGGTCTCGTCGGCTTTCCGGATCCGTCCCACCCTGCGATTATCCCGGTAGTCCCGAGGTGCGGCGCTTGCGGTCCACCAGCCTGCCCAGGCGCTCGGTGTCGCCCTGCAGCGGGCCGAGGGTGGCGGCCAGGACGCGGATCGACTCGTCCAGGTGACCGGTGTTGCCGGTCAGGCCGGCCAGTTCCGGCTCCAGCTCGGTGAGTTGGCGTTGCACCTCCTCCAGCTGGTGCAACGCCTCGGGCAGCTCGTTGGCCAGGAACGTGGCGAGCTGCTCCAGCCGTTCGAGGGTGCCCCGCAGGTCGGTCAGCGCTTCCAGCGCGTCGGCGATGCGCGGCAGTGCGAGCACCCCCGACACCAGCCCGGTGGCGACACCCAACGCGGTCCGCAACATGCGAGTACGTTACCGACCTGTGCAGATCGCCGCTGACGTCCTCACCGCGCTGGTCGCGGCCATCCACCTCTACATCGTGGTGCTGGAGATGGTCCTGTGGACCACGCCGCGCGGCCGGGCGGTGTTCGGGACCACGCCCGAGTTCGCCGCCCAGTCGAAGGTGCTGGCCGCCAACCAGGGCCTCTACAACGGGTTCCTGGCCGCGGGCCTGGTCGTGGCCCTGGTGGTGCGGGGGACGACGGGGTTCGCGTTCGCGGTGTTCTTCCTGGTCTGCGTGATCGTGGCCGGGTTGTACGGCGCGGCGACGGTCAGTCGTCGGATCCTCGTCGTGCAGTCCGTTCCCGCCGCGATCGCGTTGGCGCTGGTGCTGATCGCGCGGTAGGGGCCCGCCACGGGCCCTTGGCCGGGTCGTAGCCGGTGCGCAGGTCGCCGGACACGCGGGTGCGCCACGTGGAGGTCGTTCCCGGGGTGGTCGCCTCTGGGGTGGTCGCTTCTGGGGTGGTCGTCTTCGGGGTGGTCGGCGCGGGTTGGGCGGGTGCCGGTTCGCGGCGGGCGACGAAGGCGGCCAGGGCGGTGGTGATCGGCACGGCGGCGACCAGGCCGATGCTGCCCACCAGGGTGCGGACCAGTTCCTGCGCGACCTCCTGGGCGGTGAGGATCTCGCCCAGGGTGCGACCCGAGAGGGTGAACGCGAGCAGCAGCGGCAGCGCCGCGCCCGCGTAGGCCATGACCAGCGTGTTCACCACCGACGACAGGTGGTCGCGGCCGATGCGGGAACCCGCCGCGTAGAGGTCGCGGAAGCCCAGTGACGGGTTGGCGCGGCGCAGTTCCCACACCGCGCTGGTCTGCGTCACGGTCACGTCGTCCAGCACGCCCAGCGCGCCGATGATCGTGCCGGCCAGCAGCAGGCCGCGCGTGTCGATGCCGTGGCCGAGCAGCGACACGAGGTTGGCCGTGTCCTGGTCCAGGCCGGTCAGCTTGGCGAACGCGGAGAACAGGGCGCCGAGCACGCCGATCAGCGCGAGGCTGACCAGCGTCCCGAGCACGGCGGTGGACGTCCGCGCGGACACCCCGTGGGTCAGGTACAGCACCACGAACATGATCAGCCCCGCGCCGACCACGGCGACCGTGAGCGGGTTCTCGCCGGCCAGGATCGCGGGCAGCACGAACAGCACGAGCACCACGAAGCTCAACGCCAGCGCGCCCAGCGCCGCCAGGCCCTGCCAACGGCCCAGCAGGAGCACGGCGGCCACGAACAGCACCGCCAGCAGCAGCAACGGAACGCCGCGCTGGAAGTCGGCGAGCTGGTAGGACGTGCTGTCGTTGGGGTCGCCGCCGCCGTACGAGAGCACCACGGCGTCGCCCACGGCGAACTTGGGCGTGCCCGGCTGGTCCGGCACGGGGATGCGGATCTCGCGGCCGGCCGCCGCGCCGTCGCTCATCCGCACGGTCACCAGCACGCAGCCCGTGCCGCCCGGCACGCCCGCGTCCGGGCCGCACCCGCCCCGGGCCACGGCGGTCACGTCGCCGCGCACCGGCACCTGCGCGAGCCCCGCCTCCGCGCCGGTGCGCTGCTCGTGCCCGAACGGGTACAGCAGCAGCGTGCCCACCACGGTGGCGAGCACGAACGGCAGCAGCAGGACCAGCAGCAGCTTCCGGACCGGCTCGGAGGCGGGTTCGGCGGGGCCGTGCCCGTGTCCGTGGCCGTGGGCGGCGATCAGGTCCTTGGCGCGCACGGCGCACATACTGCCCGCTCGGCCTTGGTGTTCGCATGTCGGACAGTTGGGTGCGAACTCCGGCGTGGGTCCTCCGGGTCCGCCGCCCCCGGTGCCACGCTCGCCGCGTGACCACGAACTGGACACCCATTCACGGCCGGGCCTACGACCCGGTCCCGTACCGACCGGCCCGGATGCCGGTCGGGCAGTCCCTGCGCACGGCCGCCGACCTGCGCGACCGGATGCGGGAGCGCCGCACGGTGCGCATGTTCTCCCCCGACCCGGTGCCCGAACAGGTGGTGCTGGACGCCCTGGAGGTCGCCTCGACCGCGCCGAGCGGAGCCCACCAGCAGCCGTGGACGTTCGTGCTGGTGAAGGACCCCGAGGTGCGCCGGCGCATCCGGGAGGCCGCCGAGCACGAGGAACGCGTCTCGTACGCGGGCAGGCTGGGCGACGAGTGGCTGGACGCGTTGCGCCCCCTGGGCACCGACGACGTGAAGCCGCACCTGACCGACGCCCCCGTGCTGGTGGTCGTGTTCCAGCAGCGGTACTACCAGGAGCCGGACGGCACCCGGCGCAAGCACTACTACGTGGACGAGTCGGTGGGCATCGCGGTCGGCATGCTGCTCACGGCGCTGCACCTGTCCGGGCTCGCCGCGCTGACCCACACGCCGTCGCCGATGAGGTTCCTCGGCGAGGTGCTGGAACGCCCGCGCAACGAGAAGGCGTTCGCGGTGATCCCGATCGGCTACCCGGCCGACGACTGCGTGGTGCCCAACCTGGTCCGCAAGTCCCTGGACCAGGTGGTCGTCACCGTCTAGGGGCCAACGGGTCGGCGAACCGGAAGTGCGCGGCCACCGCCTCCTCGCAGGCGGCCAGCGCCTGCCGCAGCCGCTCGTCCGGCGACCCCGTGACGAGCCGCCACGGCACGCCCCGCTCGGCCAGGCGCGCCCGGAACTCCGCGGTCATCCACGCGCGCAGGTGCTCGCCGTCCCGCCACCCGTCCTGCTCGAACGGCACGCCGACGTGGTCGGTCAGCAGGTACAGGGCGGGGCGGTGGGCGTCCGGCGCGATGTCCGGGTGCGGCGCGCCGAGGTAGCGGTGGCCCCACACCGTCGCCGCCCACGGGTCGTTGTCGCACACCAGCACCGGACCGTCCACGGCGGCGTCGGCGAGCTGCTGCTGCCGCCGCGCGACGTCCTGGAAGTCGCCCACGGTCCACACCAGACGGTCCGGGGTGGCGTCCGGGTCGAACGCGCGGGCGGCGGCCAGCTTCAGCTCGGTGTGCTCCCGGCCGTACTCGGGCACCCACGGCGCGCCCAGCGCCCGCGCGAGGTCGCGGGACAGAGTGGTGGTGCCGGTGCTCTCCGCCCCGAGCACGACGATCCGCGCGCAGAGACCCACCCTGGTGGCCGGGGCGAGGTGCGCCCACCGGCCGCGCGGGTCGGCCCGGACCGCGGTGCCGGACACCGGGAAGGCGGCGCGGTCGACGTCCACCGGGACGTGCCGCGCGCCGAGCCGCTTGGCCATCTCGTCGCCGTAGTGCTCGCTGGAGAACACGGCGTCGACCCGGGCCGACGCGGGGTCGCCGTCCAGGATGGCCCGTCGCGCGAGCACCGCCCGCGCCACGCCCATGTGCAGCTCCCACACCCGGTCGCTGTGGAAGTCCATCTCGTGGTCGTCCACGTCGCCCAGCACGACCAGGCCGGGCGTGCCGGCGTGCTCGGCGCGCAGCCACGAGACCCGGTCGGCCAACGGGATCGACTCCACGCTCGACGCCAGCACGGTCACGGTGGTCCGCCCGCTGCGGGCGGCGGCCGTGCGGATGAGGTGGTGGTGACCGGCGTGCGGGGGGTAGAACTTGCCCAGCACCAACGCGTGGTCGAAGTCGCTCACGCCGTCACCGCCTCGTCCTCGCGCAGGGCCTTGGTCCAGTTGCGCAGGCCGAGCACGCACAACGCCAGGAAACCGACGTAGAGGATCGCGGTCAGCCAGAGGTCCTTGTAGGCGTACAACGGAACGTAGATCACGTCCGCTGCGATCCACAGCCACCAGCACTCGACCTTCTTGCGGGTCTGGCCCCACGTGGCCAGCAGCGAGAGGACGGTGGTCGCGGAGTCCGCCCACGGCACGGTCGAGTTGCTGAACGCGGTGAGCACCCACACCAGCACCAGGGTGCCCGCCACGCCGGCCGCGAGCAGCCACCACCACTGCGCGCGGGTCGTGCGGCCGACGGGCAGCGGTGTGTGCTGCGCGCCGCCCCGCAGCCACGCCCACCAGCCGTACAGCGCGAGCGCGACGTAGACGACCTGCAGGCCCGAGTCGGCGTACAGGCCGCTGGTCGCGAACAGCACCAGGAAGGCGAGGTTGTTGAGGATGCCGATCGGCCAGTTCCAGGGGTTCTGCCGGGCCACCAGCCACACGCAGAGCGCGCCGGTGACGAAACCCGCCACCTCGCCCCAGCTGGTGGCCACCCCGGCGACCGTGACGGCGGGGGTGTTGAAGGGCCAGAGGATGACGTCGAGCACTGACACGGGCACTCCGTTTGACCGGTTATCGAACATCTGTTCGAATGTGGACATGCGATGGGACGGGCAGAAGGACGGGGCGGACCGGCAGCAGGCCCTGCCGGGGTTGCCGGGGCTGGTGCGCAGCGTACGAACTCCCGACTTCGCCGATGTCGTGTTCCACGAGGTGAACGCCAAATCGGTGCTCAACAAGGTGCCCGGCGACGGGATGCCGTTCGGCTGGACCGTCAACCCCTACCGCGGGTGCACGCACGGGTGCACGTACTGCCTGACGGGTGACACGCCCGTGCTGCTGGCCGACGGCCGCACCAAGCCGATCGCCGAGCTGTCGGTCGGCGAGGAGGTGTTCGGCACGGCGCACGGCCGGTTCGTGGTCACCCGCGTGCGGGCGCACTGGAAGACCGCCAAGCCCGCCTACCGGGTGACCTTGAGCGACGGCACCCGGGTGGTCGCGGGCGGCGACCACCGGTTCCTCACCGACGAGGGCTGGAAGCACGTCACGCCCGGCCGCTGCGCCGACTTCGAGGAGCGGCCGTTCCTGGTGAAGGGCGCGCGGCTGGTCGGCACGGGCCGGTTCGCCACCCCGCCCGCGCAGGGCGCGGAGTACCGCGCGGGCTACCTGTGGGGCGTCGTGCGCGGCGGCGTGCCGGCCCACCCGGACGTGCTGGCCCGGGTGCGCGCGTTCGCGGGCGGCCGGGTGCCGCGGGAGGGGCAGCTGGCCGAGTGGCCGACCGGGCCGGGGGAGGAGTGGTCGAAGGGCTTCCTGGCCGGCGTGTTCGACGCGCGGGGCAGCGCCGCGGGCGGCGAGCTGGTGATGTCCAGTTCGGACAGCGCGGTGTTCGACGCGGCCGTGCTGGCGTTGACGCGGCTGCGCGTGCCGCACGCGGTCGAGGTGCGCGGCGTGCGGATCACCGGCGACCTGGCGGAGCGGCTGCGGTTCCTGCACCTGGTCAACCCGGCCGTCGGGCGCGGCAGCGCGGTCGAGGGCATGGCGGTGCCGGTCACGTCGCGGCTGAGCGTCGTGTCGGTGGAGTCGCTGGGCGTGACCCGCACGCTGTACGACATCACCACCGGCACCGGCGACTTCGTGGCCAACGGCCTGGTGAGCCACAACTGCTTCGCCCGCAAGACGCACACCTACCTCGACCTGGACGCGGGCCACGACTTCGACACGCAGGTCGTGGTCAAGGTCAACGCGGTGGAGGTGCTCACGGCGCAGCTGCGGTCCAAGCGGTGGCGGCGCGAGCACGTGGCGATGGGCACGAACACCGACCCGTACCAGCGGGCCGAGGGCCGGTACGCGTTGATGCCGGGCATCATCCGCGCGCTGGCCGACTCGGGCACGCCGTTCTCCATCCTGACCAAGGGCACCGTGATGGCGCGGGACGTCCCGCTGCTGGCGCGGGCCGCGTCGGCGGTGCCGGTGGGCATCGGGGTGTCGCTCGCGCTGCTGGACCGGGAGCTGCAGTCCGGGCTGGAACCGGGCACGCCGAGCCCGCGGGCGAGGCTCGACCTGGTGCGCCGGATCCGGGACGCGGGGCTGCCGTGCGGGGTGTTCGTCGCGCCGGTGCTGCCGGCGCTCACGGACTCGGAGGAGCAGTTGGACGCGTTGCTGGCCGCCGTCGCGGAGGCCGGCGCGACGGGCGTGACGGTCCTGCCGCTGCACCTGCGGCCGGGCGCGCGGGAGTGGTTCGCCCGGTGGCTGGTGCGGGAGCGGCCGGACCTCACCGACACCTACCGCCGGCTGTACGCGCGGGGGTCCTACGTGGACGCCCGGTACCGGCGGTGGCTGACCGGGCGCATCCGGCCGCTGCTGCGGCGGCACGGCCTCGACGCGCGCGGCAAGCGGGACGCGGTCGGCGTGCCCGGCGACGAGGAGGGGTTGTGGCCGGAGGGCAGCCTGCCGTCCTCGGCGCCGAACGCGCCGGTGGCGCAGGAGCAGTTGACCCTGCTGTGACGCCGCGGCTCACCCCGCGGTGACGGACTGCGGGAAGCGCAGCACGCGGTCGGGGTCGTAGCGGCGGGCGACGGCCCGCAGCCGGCGCAGGTTGTGCCGGTACGCGGTCCGCGCCCAGTCCTCCTGCGCCGGGTCGAGGTAGTTGATGTAGGTGCCGGCGCCGACCAGCCGCGCGAGCGCCGACTGCACGTCGTCCACCTCGCGCGTGACGTGCTCGGGCGGCAGGTCGCCGACGGTGCCGAAGACCTCGATGGACGTCGTCGCGCCGCGGTGCGGGTAGGCGGTGTCGGTCGGCGACGGCCGGTCCATCGCACCGCCGAGCGCGCCCACGATGAGCAGCGCGCTGTCCTTGCCCCGCACGGTGTCCGCCACCGCCGCCGCGCAACGCCCAGAAGAGGTCGGGCTCGCGGTCCGCCGAGGCGGTCACCAGGCGGCCGTCCACCG
>NZ_JBHYXZ010000167.1:8028-17307 GCF_042752395.1 Actinosynnema sp. NPDC059335
TGGCCCCCCCCCCAGAGCCCCTCGTCCTCCCCCCCCCCTCCTGGGTCACCCACCCCCCCGACGCGCCCCCCCTCGGCCCTGGCCGGGGGCCCCCCCCCCGGCGGAAGGCGTTGCGGGGCGGGTGCCCGGCGGTCATGATCGACGTCGCGGTCGGGTAGTCCACCTCGGCGTGCTCCAGCGGCCCGTCCGGACCCAGCCGGGCCAGTTCCGCGAGCACCCCCGCCTCCCGGCCGGTCGAGCAGCCGAACAGGTCCACCGAGCCGTCCGGCAGGGCCACGCAGGTGGTCGACAGGTGTTCGGGGGCCGCGGTGCTCCACGGCTGCCAGGCGCCGAGCACGTCCGCCGCCGAGCCGGCCGGGAACCGGATGCGGAACACGGTCAGCACCTCGGGCACGGGGGCGGTGGCGAACTCGAACGACGTCACCACGCCGAAGTTGCCGCCGCCACCGCCGCGCAACGCCCAGAAGAGGTCGGGCTCGCGGTCCGCCGAGGCGGTCACCAGGCGGCCGTCCACCGTGACCACGCGCGCGGCGCGCAGCCAGTCGCAGGTCAGGCCGTAGGAGCGTTGCAGCCAGCCCAGGCCGCCGCCGAGGGTGAGCCCGGCGACGCCGACGGACGGGCAGTTGCCCAGCGGCAGGCACCGGCCGGCGGCGGCGAGCGCGGCGTAGACGTCGCCGAGGCGGGCTCCCGCGCCGACCACGGCGGTGCCGTCGGGCCGCACCTCGATCCGGTTCATCGGCCCCAGGTCGACGACCAGCCCGCGGTCCGGGGTGGAGTAGGCGGCGTAGCTGTGCCCGCCGCCGCGGGCCGCCACGCGGAGGTCGGACCGGCGGGCCTCCTCCAGGCACCGCTGCACGTCCTCGGGCCGCGCGCAGCGCGCGATCGCGGCGGGCCGGTGGTGGTCGAACAGGGAGTTGAACGGCAGCCGCGCGGTGTCGTAGCCGTCGTCGCCGGGGAGCAGCAGCTCGCCGGCCAGCCGGGCGCGCAGCCGGTCCCACCGCACGGGTCGCGCCTCGGCGACCCCCTCGGCGGCGCCCGCCGCCCCCCCCGCGGCCACCGCCGCGCCCGCCCACCGCAACACGTCCCGCCGCGACACCGCCACGCCGACCCCCTCGCCCGTCGTCGGCCCATCGAACCGGCCGACGGACCGCCGGGGAACCGCTGTTCGGCCGCTCCGCTCGTAACTTCGTACGGCGTACGGTACAATGTACGACATGAGTGCTGTGCCGGGTAGTGGAGCGGGGTTCGTGCCGACCGACGAGGACGTGGCGGGCGTGCTCGCGTGGTTCGGGAAGTGGGACGCGCTGGCCGTGGCCAAGGACGTGGAGGCCATGGCGGACATGGCGTTGTTCCCGGTCAACGCGGTGACGGACGGGTCGGCGCAGTCGTGGGACCGGGCGCGGTTCCTCGACGACATGGCGGCGTCCCTCGGCGAGGGCGACGTGGGGATGGAGTCCGTGCGCACGCCGGTCTTCGTCAACGCCAACCTGGTGTTCGTGATCACCGACGCGACCATCACGGTGGGTGACCACTCGCAGGTCGTGCGGTACGGCGACCTGCTGGTGAAGACCGACGGGCAGTGGCTGTTCCAGACCATGGTGCAAGGGGGCTGGTAGCCGCGGTGGGTCGACCGGGCCACTAACAATCAGTCTTGACTGTTTGTTAGTGGCCCGGAACACTCGGCGGCATGTCCACCGACACCGGGCAGCGGGAGGTCCGGCGCCAGGCCGACCGCAGCCGCGAGACCCGGCGCAAGCTCATGCAAGCCACCGTCGAGTGCCTGGTCGAGCACGGCTGGGCGGGCACGACGACGACCGTGGTGGCCGAGCGCGCGGGCGTGTCCCGCGGCGCCCAGCTCCACCACTTCCGCACCCGCGGCGAGCTGGTCGCCGCCGCGGTCGAGCACCTGGGCGCGGAGAGCGTGCTCGACCTGAAGGAACGCGCCCGGCAGGTCAACGGCAGCACCGTCGCGGTGGTCGAGCTGATCGCCGACTTCTACGCCAGCGACCTGTTCACCGCCGCCCTCGAACTCTGGGTCGCCGCGCGCACCGATCCCGAACTCCGCACCGTCGTGGTGCCGCTGGAGGCCCGCCTGGGCCGCGAGACGCACCGGCTCGCGGTCGAGCTGCTGGGCGCGGACGAGACCAAGCCGGGCGTGCGCGAGTCGGTGCAGCTCACCCTGGACCTGGTGCGCGGCCTCGCGCTGGCCGACCAGCTCACCGACGACCGCAGGCGGCGCACCCGGATCGTCCGGCACTGGGCCCGGGTGCTGGAGGAGTCGCTGTGATCACCGACCTGCTGGCCGACCTGGACGCCGAGAGCCGGGTGCTGGACGACCTCGTCGCGCCCCTGGCCGACTGGGCGGTCCCGACGCCCGCGCCGGGCTGGACGATCGCCCACCAGATCGGCCACCTGCGCTGGACCGACCGCCAGGCCACGCTCGCCGCCCGCGACCCGGACGCGTTCACCGGGGCGTTGCGCCGGGCCACCGCCGAGGTGGTGGAGGAGGGCGCGCGCGAGCCGATCACGCTGGAGCAGTGGCGGGCGGGCCGCGCCGAGCTGGCCGAAGCCCTCGCGGCCGTGCCGCCGGGCGTGAAGCTGCCCTGGTTCGGGCCGCCGATGAGCCCGGCGTCCATGGCCACCGCCCGGCTGATGGAGACCTGGGCGCACGGCCAGGACGTCGCCGACGCGCTCGGCGTCACCCGGGAGCCGACCCACCGGCTCCGGCACGTCGCGCACCTCGCGGTCCGCACGTTCGGCTGGTCGTTCGCGGTGCACGGCCTGCCCGTGCCGCAGGTCCCGGTCCGCGTCGAGCTGGACGCGCCCGACGGCGGCCGGTGGACGTGGGGACCGGAGGACGCCGCCGACCGGATCACCGGACCGGCGCTGGACTTCTGCCTGCTCGCGACCCAGCGGCGGCACCCCGACGACCTGGCCGTCACGGCCGTCGGCCAGGCGGCGACCGCGTGGGTGCCCGTCGCGCAGGCGTTTGCCGGCCCGCCCGGCGCGGGCCGGGAGCGGGGGCGGCCGTGATCCGCATCGGCAACGCGTCCGGCTTCTACGGCGACCGGTTCTCCGCCGTCCGCGAGATGCTCACCGGCGGCCACCTCGACGTGCTCACCGGCGACTACCTGGCCGAGCTGACCATGCTCATCCTCGGGCGGGACCGGGCGAAGGACCCGCGCCTCGGCTACGCCCGCACGTTCCTGCGCCAGCTCGAGGAGAACCTCGGCGACGCGCTGGACCGCGGCGTCCGGATCGTCTCCAACGCGGGCGGGCTGAACCCCGAGGGCCTGGCCGAGGCGATCGACGGGCTCGGGCTCGGCGCGAAGGTCGCCTTCGTGACCGGCGACGACGTGCGCGAGCGGTTCCCGGAGGCGTTGACCGCCAACGCCTACCTCGGCGCGTGGGGCATCGCCGAGTGCCTGCGGGCCGGCGCGGACGTCGTGGTCACCGGCCGGGTCACCGACGCGTCGCTGGTCGTCGGACCGGCCGCCGCGCACTTCGGCTGGGGCCGGGAGGACTTCGACGCGCTCGCGGGCGCGACGGTCGCGGGCCACGTGCTGGAGTGCGGCACGCAGGCCACCGGCGGCAACTACTCGTCGTTCCTCTCGATCGACGCCACCCGGCCCGGTTTCCCGATCGCCGAGGTGGAGGCCGACGGCTCGGCCGTCATCACCAAGCACGAGGGCACGGGCGGCGCGGTCACCGTCGACACCGTCACCGCGCAACTGCTCTACGAGATCGGCCCGCCCGCCTACGTCGGCCCGGACGTGGTCAGCCACTTCGACACCATCCGCCTCGACCCGCACGAGCGCGGCGTGCGGATCTCCGGCGTGAAGGGCTCGCCGCCGCCGGACACGCTCAAGGTGTGCCTCAACACCCTGGGCGGGTTCCGCAACTCGACCACGTTCGTGCTCACCGGGCTGGACGTCGAGGCCAAGGCCGACCTCGTCCGCCGCCAGGTGGAGGCGGCGATCGGCGCGGACGGCCTGACGTGGACGCTCGCGCGCACCGACCGGCCGGACGCGGACACAGAGGAGACGGCGAGCGCGCTGCTGCACGTGACGGTCAAGACCCCGGACCCGAAGCGGGCCAAGGCGTTCTCGCGGGCCGGGATCGAGCTGGCGCTGGGGTCCTACCCCGGCTTCCACGTCACCGCGCCGCCCGGCGACGGCACGCCGTTCGGCGTCTACCGGGCCGCGTACGTGCCGCGCTCGTCGGTGCCGCACCGGGCCGTGCTGCCCGACGGGGAGGTGGTGGAGGTATGAAGGTCCCCCCGCGCGGAAGTCTCCTGCGTCGGGTCCCGTTGGGCACGATCGCGGGCGCGCGTTCCGGCGACAAGGGCGGCGACGCCAACCTCGGCGTGTGGGTGCGCACCGACGCGCGGTACGAGTGGCTGCGCGCGGAGCTGACCGTCGCGCGGCTGAAGGAGCTGCTGCCCGAGGCGGGCGAGGTCTCCCGGCACGAGCTGCCGAACCTGCGCGCGCTGAACTTCGTGCTGCACGGCCTGCTCGGCGAGGGCGTCGCCTCCTCCACGCGCTTCGACCCGCAGGCCAAGGCGCTGGGCGAGTGGCTGCGCTCCCGCCACGTCGACGTCCCGGAGGAGCTGCTGTGACGACCACGTCGGCGCTGTTCGACACGCCCGAGCGCCGCGACCTGCGCGCGGTGGTGCGGCGGTTCACCGAGCGGGAGGTCGTGCCGCACCTCGCGGACTGGGAGCGGGCGGGCGAGCTGCCCCGGTCGCTGCACCGCGCGGCGGCGGGCATCGGGCTGCTGGGGCTGGGGTTCCCGGAGGCCGTCGGCGGCGCGGGCGACCTGATCGACACCGTGGTGGCCACCGAGGAGCTGATCCAGGCGGGCGGGTCGTCCGGGCTGGTCGCGGGGCTGCTCACGCACGGCATCGCGCTGCCGCACATCGTGGACGCGGGCGACCCCGACCTGATCGACCGGTTCGTGCGGCCGACGCTGGCCGGTGAGCTGGTCGGCGCGCTCGCGATCACCGAACCGGGCGGCGGTTCGGACGTCGCCGCGCTGCGCACCACGGCGCGTCGCGACGGCGACTCCTACGTGGTGAACGGGACGAAGACGTTCATCACGTCGGGCGCCCGCGCGGACTTCGTCACCACGGCCGTGCGCACCGGCGGTCCGGGCCACCAGGGCATCAGCCTGCTCGTGGTGGAGAAGGGCACGCCGGGGTTCGCGGTGGACCGCCGGCTGGAGAAGATGGGCTGGCACTGCTCGGACACCGCCGAGCTGTCTTTCGTGGACGCCCGGGTGCCCGCCACCCACCTGGTCGGGCCGGAGAACGGCGGGTTCGCCCTGGTCATGCGGCAGTTCCAGGTGGAGCGCGTCTCGCTGGCGGCGCAGGCGTACGCGACGGCCCAGCGCTGCCTCGACCTCACCGCGGCGTACGTGCGGCAGCGGGAGACGTTCGGCCGGCCGCTCATCGCCCGGCAGGTGGTCCGGCACCGGCTGGTGGAGATGGCGCAGCGCATCGACCTCGCGCGCACCTACACGCGCGAGGTGGCGGTGCGGGTGGCGGCCGGCGAGGAGGTGGTGGCGCAGGTGTGCTTCGCGAAGAACGCGGCCGTGGAGGCGTGCTCGTTCGTCGTGGACGCGGCGGTGCAGCTGCACGGCGGCTTCGGCTACCTCCGCGACGCGGAGGTCGAGCGGCACTACCGGGACGCGCGGATCCTCGGCATCGGGGGCGGCGCGACCGAGGTGATGGCGGAGTTGGCGGCGCGGAGATTGGGGTTCACGGCATGAGTGTGCTGCGCACGGCGGTGGACCGCCGGTCGCCCGGGTACGCCGCGAACCGGGCGGCGATGCTGGCCCGGCTCGCCGAGCTGGAGGCCGAGCACGCCAAGGCCCTCGCGGGCGGCGGGCCGAAGTACACCGAGCGGCACCACCGGCGCGGCAAGCTGCTGGCCCGCGAGCGGATCGAGCTGCTGGTCGACCCGGACAGCCCGTTCCTGGAGCTGTCGCCGCTGGCCGCGTGGGGCACCGACTACCCGGTGGGCGCGAGCGTGGTCACCGGCATCGGCGTGGTCGAGGGCGTCGAGTGCGTGATCGTCGCCAACGACCCGACCGTGCGGGGCGGCGCGAGCAACCCGTGGACGCTGCGCAAGACGTTCCGGGCCAACGACATCGCGTTGCAGAACCGGCTGCCGCTGATCGGGCTGGTCGAGTCCGGCGGGGCGGACCTGCCGAGCCAGAGCGAGATCTTCATCCCCGGCGGGCGGGCGTTCCGCGACCTGACCCGGCTGTCGGCGGCGGGCATCCCGACGATCAGCACGGTGTTCGGCAACGCCACCGCGGGCGGCGCGTACGTGCCGGGCATGTCGGACTACGTGGTGATGATCGAGGAGCGGTCCAAGGTGTTCCTCGGCGGCCCACCGCTGGTGCGGATGGCCACCGGCGAGGAGTCCGACGACGAGTCGCTGGGCGGCGCGCGGATGCACGGCGCCACCTCCGGGCTGGCCGACTTCGTGGCCCAGGACGAGGTGGACGCGATCCGGCTCACCCGGCGCGTGGTGGCCCGGCTGAACCGGCGCAAGCTCGGGCCCGCGCCGAAGGCCGTCGAGCCGCCGCGGCACGACGAGGAGGACCTGCTCGGGCTCGTGCCGACCGACCTGCGGGTGCCGTTCGACCCGCGCGAGGTGATCGCCCGGATCGTGGACGGGTCGCGGTTCGACGAGTTCAAGCCCGACTACGGCGCCGCCCTCGTGACCGGGTGGGCCGACCTGCACGGCTACCCGGTCGGGGTGCTGGCCAACGCGCGCGGCGTGCTGTTCAGCCAGGAGGCGCAGAAGGCGGCGCAGTTCATCCAGCTGGCCAACGCGAGCGACACGCCGCTGCTGTTCCTGCAGAACACGACCGGGTACATGGTCGGCGCGCAGTACGAGCAGGGCGGCATCATCAAGCACGGCGCGATGATGATCAACGCGGTGTCGAACAGCCGCGTGCCGCACCTCACCGTGGTCATGGGCGCGTCCTACGGCGCGGGCAACTACGGCATGTGCGGCCGGGCGTACGACCCCAGGTTCCTGTTCACCTGGCCGAACGCCAAGTCGGCCGTGATGGGGCCGAAGCAGCTCGCCGGCGTGCTGTCGATCGTGGCCCGGCAGGCCGCCGCCGCGAAGGGGCAGCCGTACGACGACGAGCACGACGCGGCCATGCGGCGGGTGGTGGAGGACCAGATCGAGCAGCAGTCGGTGGCCGCCTTCCTGTCCGGCCGGCTCTACGACGACGGCGTGATCGACCCCCGCGACACGCGCACCGTGCTCGGCCTGTGCCTGTCGGCGATCCACAGCGGACCGATCGAGGGCGCCGAGGGCTACGGCGTCTTCCGGATGTGAGGCGTGATGATTCGCAAGCTGCTGGTCGCCAACCGCGGTGAGATCGCGCGGCGGGTGATCCGGACGTGCCGCGAGGTCGGCGTGTCGCCGGTGGCCGTGTTCTCCGACCCCGACGCGGGCGCGCCGCACGTGCGGGAGGCGGACGCGGCGGTCCGGCTGCCCGGCGCGACGCCCGCCGAGACCTACCTGCGCGGTGACGCGGTGGTGGCCGCCGCGCTCGCCGCCGGCGCCGACGCGGTCCACCCCGGCTACGGCTTCCTGTCCGAGAACGCCGACTTCGCCCGCGCGGTCGTGGCCGCCGGGCTGACGTGGGTCGGGCCGGACCCCGACGTCATCGACGCCATGGGCTCGAAGGTGGCCGCGAAGAAGAGGATGGCCGCGGCCGGCGTGCCGGTGCTGCCCGAGCTGGACCCCGAGTCGGCCGCCGACTTCCCGCTGCTGGTCAAGGCGTCCGCCGGCGGCGGCGGACGCGGGATGCGGGTGGTGCGGTCCGCGGCCGAGCTGGCCGATCAGGTCGCCGCCGCCCGCCGCGAGGCCGAGTCGGCGTTCGGCGACGGCACGGTGTTCTGCGAGCCGCTGGTGGAGCGCGCCCGGCACGTCGAGGTGCAGGTCCTGGCCGACGCGCACGGCACGGTGTGGGCGCTGGGCGAGCGGGAGTGCTCGATCCAGCGCCGGCACCAGAAGATCGTCGAGGAGACGCCGAGCCCGGCCGTCGGACCCGAGGCCAGGCAGCGCCTGGTCGACGCCGCCACCCGGGCCGCCGAGGCCATCGGCTACGTCGGCGCGGGCACGGTGGAGTTCCTGCTCTCCGACGACGGGTCGTTCCACTTCCTGGAGGTCAACACCCGGCTCCAGGTGGAGCACCCGGTCACCGAGGAGGTGTTCGGCCTCGACCTGGTCGCCTGGCAGCTCGCCATCGCCGAGGGCGCGCGGCTGCCCGCCGAGCCGCCGACGCCGAACGGCCACGCCGTCGAGGCGCGCCTGTACGCCGAGGACCCCGCGCACGACTGGCGGCCTGCGAGCGGCACCCTGCACCGGTTCGCCGTGCCGGGCGGCGTGCGCGTGGACAGCGGTGTGGAGGACGGCAGCGAGGTGGGCGTGCACTACGACCCCATGCTGGCCAAGGTGATCGCGTGGGCGCCCACCCGGCACGCGGCGGTCCGCAAGCTGGCCGCCGCCCTGGAGCGCGCCGAGCTGCACGGCCTCGTGACCAACCGGGACCTGCTGGTGCGCACCCTGCGCCACCCGGAGTTCCTCGCGGGCCGGACCCACACCGGGTTCCTCGACGAGCACGGCCTCACCACCCCGGACCCGGTCGACGTGCGGCCCGCCGCCCTCGCCGCCGCCCTCGCGCTGGCCGAACGGCGGCGCACCGCCCTGCCGTTGGGCTGGCGCAACGTGCCGTCCCAGCCGCGACGGGTCGCGTTCGGGCACGGCGACGACACGGTCGAGGTCGAGTACCGCCACACCCGCGCCGGCGTGGAGACGGGCCTGGACCTGGCGGTGGTGGCGGCCTCGCCGGACGCGGTGACGTTCGAGCGGGACGGGGTGCGCACCACACATCCGGTCGCGGTGTACGGCGACCGGGTGGAGGTGGGGCCGGTGTCGCTGACGCTGCGGCCGACGTTCCCCGAGCCGCGGGCGAAGGTCGCGGAGGGCGCGACGGTCGCGCCGATGCCCGGCACGGTGGTGCGGGTCGCGGTCGAGCCGGGTCAACGGGTCGAGGCCGGCGCGGAGCTGCTGGTGCTGGAAGCGATGAAGATGGAGCACCGCGTGCTCGCCACCACCGGCGGCGCGGTCGCGGAAGTGCTGGTGCGGACGGGGCAGCAGGTCGACGCGGGCGACGTGCTCGCGGTGGTGGCCGGGGACCCCGCGCGCGGGGCCCCCGGGCCCCCCCCGCGCGGGCCCGCCCGCGCGC
>NZ_JBHYXZ010000168.1:0-6846 GCF_042752395.1 Actinosynnema sp. NPDC059335
CTGCCGACACCGGGGCCCCGCATCAGGGCGAGCGCGCCGGGCGAGCGGACGGCGCAGGCGATGACCCCGAGGCCGGGGCTCCCGCCGGCGGACGACGGGGGCCGGGCGCGGGGACGTCGCGGGTGATCGACCCCCGCGTTGTGCGAAGGATGGGCGGAAACCGTATGTTCGACTTCCGACGAAGCGCCGGCGTGCGGCCCGGACCGATCAGCGCGACCCGTCGGAAGTCGAGAAGTTCGGACACGGAGGAGAACCGGCCACCGATGCACACGTCGTTCCACACCACCGTTCGTCACGCGGGCAATGGTCGAACCGTGGTGGACGTCGTCGGCGACCTCGACGTGGTCACGGCGAAGCTGCTGTTCGACCAGGGGTGCTGGCTGCTCGCCGACGGCCACCGCGACCTGCTGCTGGACATGTCCGGCCTGACCTTCTGCGACTCCTCCGGCCTGAGCACCATCATCAACCTGTGGCAACGGGCCGAGCAGGCGGGCGGCGACCTCGCCCTGGTCGCCATCACCGACCGGCTCGCCGGCATGCTGCGCGTCACCGCGACGGACACGCTCATCACCGTCCACCCGGCCACCGAGCTGGGCCACCTCGCGCCCCCGGTGGCGACCGAGCCCGCCTGACCGACGACGCCGCGGCCCGGTGGACCCCGCCACCCCCGCGCCCCGCGAAGCCCTGCCGCGCCCGGCCCGCTCCGCCGTGCCCGAGCCCAGCGGACCGCGCCACGATCGGCGGACCGCCCGGCCCGCCGGTCAGACGCCGACCGGCACGTCACCGCGCAGGGTGATGCGGTGCATCACGCGCCGCTGGTCGCCGTAGTCGTCCACCGCGTAGTGCGCCGTGCTCCGGTTGTCCCAGACCACCACGTCGCCCTCGCTCCACCGGTGCCGCACGGTGAACTCGGGGCGTCCCACGGCGGCGAAGAAGACGTCCAGCAACGCCCTGCTCTCCGCCTCCGTCACGCCCAGCAGCCGGGTGGTGAAACCGGGGTTCACGAACAGGCTGCGCCGTCCCGACTCGGGGTGCGTGCGCACCACGGGGTGCTCGACGGGTTCCAGGGAGCGGACGCGCTGCCCCTCCCACGTGTTGCCCTCGCCGCCCAGCCGCTCGCGCAGGTACTCCTCGAAGTCCTTGCGCCCGTCGTGCAACGCGGTCAGCTTGTCGGCCAGCGCGCGCACCGGCTCGGACAGGTGCAGGTACGCCGCCTCCAGGTCGGTCCAGCACGTGTCGCCGCCGGTCGGCGGCAGCGTCACGGCCCGCAGCACCGAGCCCAGCGGCGGGCGTGCCATGAACGTGACGTCGGTGTGCCAGACGGGCGCCTTGCCGCCGTCGCCCGCGTCCAGCACGTAGATCTCGGGGTGGTCGGCGTCCAGGCCGGGCACGACGGGGTGCGCCGGCGTCAGCTCGCCCAGCGCGGCGGCGAACGCCCGGTGCCCGGTCGGGGTGAGCGACTGGCCCGGGAACACCAGCACCTTGTGCTCGACCAGGGCGGCCCGCAGCGGCGCGGCCGCCTCGGTGGACCGGATGTCGTCGAGGTCCACGCCGGTGACCCGGGCGCCGAGGGTGGGGGTCAGGGGCTCGATGTGCGTCACGATCTCTCCCTACTGGTCAGGCCGCCACGGCCCGGACGGCGCCCGCCACCTCGCCGCGCAGCGCGGCGAACTCCGCCGACCCCCGCAGCTCGTCGGCGGACACCCCGGACCGGGGCAGCGGAACGGGCAGGTCCAGCGCGACCCGGCCCGGCCGGTCGGACAGCACGACCACGCGGCTGGCCAGGAACACCGCCTCGTCCACGCTGTGCGTCACGAACACCACGCCGCGCTCGCCGTCGGTCAGCGAACGGACGTCCTCCTGGAGCCGTTCGCGGGTCAGCGCGTCCAGCGCGGCGAACGGCTCGTCCATCAGCAGCAGCCGCGGCCGGGCGGCCAGCGCCCGCGCGATCGCCACGCGTTGCTGCTGCCCGCCGGAGATCTCCCACGTGCGGCGCGGTCCCAGGGCGGCGAGACCGACCTGGTCGAGCAGCTCACGGGTCCGGCGCGGGCGTTCGGCGCGCGGCACGCCGGCCCAGCGCAGCGCGGTGGCGACGTTGCGGCCCACGGTCTGCCACGGGAACAGGCGGGGCTGCTGGAACACCGTGCCGACGTCACGGCCCGCCACGGGTGGCGCGCCGAGCACCCGCACCACCCCCGCGGTCGGCCGCTCGAACCCGCCGGCGAGCCGCAGCAGGGTGCTCTTGCCGGACCCGGAGGGGCCGACCACGACCAGGAACTCGCCGGGGTCCACCCGCAGGTCCAGCGGCCCGAGGGCGGGCACGTCCGCGCCCTTGGCCCGGTAGCGGTGCTCGACGTCGACCAGCTCCACCAGCGGCTCACCCACGGGGTGCCCGCAGTGCCGCGCGGAACGTGGCCAGGTCCGGCACCGAGTCGACCTTCTTCTGGTCGTGCAGGAACTCGGCGGTGGCCCGGAGCTGCTCGGCGAGCTTGCCCGGCGCGTCGGCGGTGCCGAAGTACCCGGGGCCGAGCTGCTCGGCGTGGTCGACGTAGATGTTCTGCTTGAGCTGCGACAACGCGTCGTCCACGCTCGCCCCGATCTGCCGCGCCACCGCCTCGGCCACCACCCGGGGCTCGGTCTTGATCTTCTTGATGGCGTCGTCGGTGGCGGCCAGCCACCGGTCGAGCACGTCGCCGTTGGCCTCGGCGAACTCCTTGCGCACCACGGTGAACGTGAGGGTCGGCGTGCCTGCGGCGGCCAGCTTCGCGCTGTCGGTCAGGGTCACGCCGTCGCGCTGGAGCACGCTCAGGACCGGCGTCCACACGTACGCGCCGTCGATGTCGCCGCGCTGCCAGGCGGCCTGGATGTTCTGCGGCTCCAGGTCCACCAGCGTCACCGAGGCCGGGTCGACGCCCGCCTGCTGGAAGGCGGCCAGGAGGCTGTAGTGCGCGGTGGAGCTGAACGGGACGGCGACCTTGCGGCCCACCAGGCCCTTGATGTCGGTGACGCCACTGGCCTTGCGCACCACCAGCGCCTCGCTGTCGCCGATCACGTTGAGCAGCTCGACGACCTGGTACGGGATGTTGAGCGGCGGGCACAGCCCGGCCGCGGCGGGGCTGCTGCCGATGACCGCGAGGTCGATGGCGCCGCCCAGGAACGCGGTGTTGATGCTCGCGCCGGAGTCGAACGACGTCCAGGAGATCCGGTGGTCGGGCAGCGCCTTCTCCAGCACGCCCTGGTCCTTCACCAGGAGCGTGCTGTCGGCGAAGTTCTGGTACGCGACGCGGACCTCGCGCCCGCCGGGCGCGGACGGCGACGAGCCGCCCACCCCGCACGCCGCCAGCACCGGGGCGGCGGCGAACAGGGACAGGACCGATCTGCGGGTGACGGACATGGTGGTGCTCCCGTGTCGGCGCTCACGCCCGCCCGCGCCACGGCGAGACGGCGCGTTGCAGCGCGAGGATGGCGGTGTCGATGAGCAGCCCGGTCACGCCGATGACGACGAGCCCGAGCAGGACGACCGCGGTCTGGTTGTAGCGCTGGGCGTTGAGGACCATGCCCCCGATGCCGTCCGCGCCGTTGACGGTCTCGGCGGCCACGACGGAGCTGTAGGCCACGCCCACGGCCAGCCGGACGCCGGTGAGGATCTCGGGCGCGGACGCGGGCAGCACCACCGTGCCGACCACGCCGAGCCTGGAGGCGCCGAGCGCGTGCGCGGCCTCCACGTACTGGCGGTTCACGCCCGTCACCGCCGCCGCGGTGGCGACCGCGACCGGCGGGAACGCGGCCACCACGAGCAGGTAGACCTTGGGTTCCTCGTCGATGCCGAACCAGATGACCAGCAGGCTCAGGTAGGCCAGCGGCGGCAACGCGCGCAGGAACGTCACGAACGGCTCGGCCACCGCGCGGACCAGCGGGACCAGGCCCATCAGCAGCCCGAGCCCCACCCCGACCAGGATGCCGTAGGCCGAGCCGTAACCGACGCGCCGCAGGCTCACCCCGAGCCGCTCGACCACTGTGGACCCCGCGTACCCGCCCTGCCCGTTGCCGCTGTCGGAGGCGGCGAGCAGCTGGTCCCACACCTGCACCGGTCCGGGCAGCACCGCGGGCGGCCAGAACTCCGCGAGCACCAACAACTCCCACACCGCGACCAACGCGCCCACCGCCGCGACCCGCACCAGGACCGCGTGCGTGGCGGACAACGCGGCGCGCCGCGGTTCTTTCTGCGCCATGGGAGAACTCCGGACCGGAAAGGGAGGTGATCAAGCCGGGGGTGAATGTACAGAAACGCGTCGGTCCGAATCGCCTTTCCCGGAACGTGGACACCTTCGTCCGGAGTCCTTGCGCCGCCGGGCTTTCCATGACATCGACGGGCGCTTGATCTCCCGGATGGCGGGACTCCCGTCGTTCTCCGAACAATTCGGTGTGCGACGTGTCGGGCTCCGGTGGAAAGGCGGACCCGTGGCCCTCGTGGAACCCCGGGACTTCGTGCCCGTCACGCCGGATCGCGCCGACACCAACCCGCACGAATGATTTCCGACCGGTACGGGCGTCGTATTCGGCGTGGTGGAGGCGGCGGGCGCGGCCCGTCGTCCCGGCACGAGCCGTGCCCGTCCGTCAACTGACAACGCCCTCGCACCACCGCGCCGGGCGGGCGGTGGTGGTTAGCGTGAGCGGATCCGCACCACGGAGGTGGCATGGACCACACACCTGTCCGTCGCGGGCCTCGGCGCCCCGTCCTGCTGATCGCGGCCGCGCTCTCGGTCGCCGCGCTCACCGCCGGCAACACCGGCGTGACCGCCGCTCCGCTCGACGACCCACCGCACCACTGGCAACAAGACCACTGGCCGCAACGGCAGCCGTGGCAGGAAACCCGCGACTCCGCCCGCGTGGCGGCGCAGGCCGGGTTCCCCGGCCCGATCGACCCGCAGAACTGGGTCAACCCCGACCACATGACGTGGGAACGGGACTACCGGAAGGTGCCCGGCACCAACTGGGCCGACCCGTCGGTGAAGGGATCGGTGCGCAACTTCAAGGGCGCGCTCGTCCTGCTGGACTACCCGAACCAGCCGTTCGTCGTGACCCAACCGGAGCGGTCGACGGTCTTCGGCAACCCCGGCGCGGCCGCCCACGACATCCCGCGCGACCAGGTCGCCCGGTTCTACCGGGACTTCCTCAACACGCCGAACGACCTCAACCGCGGCCACACCGTGCACGAGTACTGGATGGAGGACTCCGGCGGGCGCTACGGCGTCGAGCTGACGGCGTTCGGCCCGTACACGATGCCGGGCAAGGACCACGAGTACGCCATGGAGTTCCAGGGCGGCGCCGCCTGCCCGGCGGGCGACACCTGCGACCGCGACATCCGCACCGACGGCAACGCCGCCTGGGTGGCCGACGTCGGCCCGGCCGTGCCGCGCGGGTACGACTTCGTCTACTTCCTGTCCGCGGGCCAGGACGAGTCGGGGACGTGGCAGGAGTTCGGGATGATGAAGTTTCCGACGAAGGAGGACGTGCCCGACGAGTTTGGCCCGCCCGACCCGGCCCTGCCGAACTGGTCGCGCACCCGTTACGTCGACTGGACGTCGTGGGCCGCGGGCTCCGGCATCTGGCCCAACGCGGGCGGCGGCTCGTCCACCCAGGCGGAGAGCTCCGGCCAGGGGGTCTACGCGCACGAGCTGAGCCACCTGCTCGGCATCGGCGACAACTACAACAACCCGTACGGCAACCCGCCGCGCCGCGCCTACACCGGCATCTGGGACATGCTGTCGCGCGGCTCGTTCAACGGTCCGGGCGGCCCGCACTCCCGCTGGGTCATCCCGGCGACTGCGGGCGGGTCGATGGGCGCGCAGCACGTGCTCCGCAACAAGATCAAGCTCGGCATCGTCGACGAGCGCAACGTGCTGCGCCTGTCCAGGGAGGCGTTGGCGGGCTCCGGCGTGGTCGTCGCGGAGGTCACCGCCCGCGCCGTCCAGCCCGGCCCGGACGGGCTCGCGGGCGTCAACATCGCCCTCGGCGCGGGCGACCTGTCGCCCGCCTGCGACGTCCGGGCGGACCCGTTGTGCGACGGCGGCGGCTACCAGAACTACACGGTCGAGGTCGTGGACCGGATGGGGGCGGACTCGTTCACGCCGGACGCGGGCGTGCTGCTGGCCAAGACCAAGGACGCGGACCTCGCGCCGTTCGCCTGGGTGGTGGACGCCAACCCGCAGGACATCGGGATGACCGACTACGTGCTGCCGGACGGGACCCGGGTGCCCATCACGGTCGGCGACTACCGGCAGCTGTCGGACGCGCTCTTCCACGCCGGCACGGGGTCGGGCAGCGAGTACGAGTACGTCGACGCGGCCAACCGGCTGCACTTCTACGTGCTCGACGTCAAGCGCGACCGGCTGGGCGTGCTGTCCTACGCGGTGGCGATCAGGTCGCTGGACGGCGCCGGCCCGCAGCGGCGTGGGGTGAGGGTCGCGCCGACCGTCGGTCGCGCCGGCCCCGACGGCGTGGCGACGTGCCGCTTCCCGCTGGTCAACACCGGACGTGCCGCCGCACCGGCCGCGCAGCACCCCGAACCGGTCGAGCGGTACCTCGACGCCGACGTGTACCGGGTGTCGGCGAAGGCGGAAGGCCGCGGCTGGTCCGTCTCGCTGCCCAACGCCCTCGCCACGGCCGGGTTCGGCGAGGAGGTGGAGGTGCCCGTCCACGCGCGGCGGGACGGCGGCCCGCTGGTGTCCAAGGTGACCCTGACGGCCACGTCGGAGAGCGACCCGACCAAGACCGCGACCGCCTCCTGCACCGTGATCGGGAGGTAGCGGGGCCGCGTGATCCGGAGGGGGCCGACCGCCCGCG
>NZ_JBHYXZ010000168.1:6856-17193 GCF_042752395.1 Actinosynnema sp. NPDC059335
CTCGGGCAGCTCGGGGGGCCGCATTAACGGCGGGGCGCCGCCCCCCGGCGCGGGCTGCCGCCCCCCTCCGGAGCCGTGTCGTCGGTGCAGGGCAAGGTCGGCGCGCGTCGAGACCGTCACGGGGGCGTTCCGGGCGCACGTGGTGGAGGGCGGACCACGGCCGGCCCCTGCACCGTGACCCGCATCGGCGGCGATGGAGGTGGCCCGGCATCGGCGGCGATGGAGGTGGCCCAGCATCGGTGGGATGTAGGTGGCCTCCGGTCGCGCGGTGGGGGAGTCGCGGCCGGAGGCGGCAGCCCCCGGCCGCGCTGGGGGGAGTGCGCGGCCAGGGGCGGGTCTGGGATCGGTGCGGCGGTCGCCTCTCGGCGAAGGGCTCGACGCGGCTCCGGTCGACCGGTGTTCCGCGAAGGCGTTGTGGGTGAGGCCCGGGGGACACGGACCGCACCGACCACTCGGTACAACGGCGCGCCACGTCCCGGTGTTCCCTCCAGGGAGTGCGTTGCGTCACCGGTGGTGCTCGGCGGACACCCGCCACGACCGTTTGGCCTGACCACGGTCGGACCGCCGTCGAGTGATGGACGACGCCGGTCGCTCACGCCGCCGCAGCCGCCTGAAGGCCCGCACTCCCGCTTGACCGAACGGCAGCAGGCGTCGTGACCGGAGTGTCCGGACGCGACGGCCGCCGTGGACGGTCGCAGGGCTTCGGACCGGGATGCCGCGGGAAGGCGGGTGGCCGGTCGCCCGTCGGGCCCGGCCGGTGGCCGGACCCGGCAGGACCGCGGTCACAGGCAGATGCTGCCCTGGCTGCTGGTGGTGAGCACGTGGTGGCAGGCGTCCTCCTCGGCGACTTCCTCAGCCTGCAAGCGCAGCACGTCCTCCATGCCGATCACTCCCTTCCTCCGGTGGCTGTGCGACAGGACGCCGCGACGCGGGCACGTCCCCGTCGCGGGCGATCAGGGGCCCCGGCGCGGGCTCGGTGAGGCGGCGCAGGGCCAGCAGGACGCCGGCCGACCCCGACCAGAGGTCGGCGGAGAGGCGCTGGCCGGGGTCGCCGAGCCACCCCACGCCGCCCGCGTGCGGGACCGCGTACCGGAACAGGCCGCGGGCGCTGGTCACGGCTTCGTCCACGAGGTCCGGGCGACCCAGGCGGCGGCCCGCGTCGGCGAGCGTCGAGACCAGGCCCGCCAGCCCGGAGAACAGGCCGGGGAACACGGAGAACCGGATCGAGCACGCCCGCAGGCAGCGTTCCAGGACGTCGGTCGCGTCGGCGTCGTCGAACGACGCGTCGGGGTGGCGGGCGAGGATCCGGGACAGGACCGCCGCGTACCCGGCGCTGCCGGTGAACAGGTGGGGGAACACGCGGACGTCGGTGGCCGAGATCCGGAAACCGAGGCCGTCCACCGGCAGCGGCTCGGCGTGGACCAGTTCCTCCCGCAGCAACCGCATGGCGCGGGTGACCAGCCGACCGTCCCCGGTCGCGCACTCCAGGCGGTGCAGGGCCAACGCGACGCCGGGCCGCCCGGTGACCAGCCCGGACGGCTTGGCGCGCGGTAATCGGGCGGCGAGCCCGTCCCCGTCGGGCAGGTCGTCCAGCAGCTCGTGCGCCAGGTCCAGCCAACGCTGCTCGCCCGTGCGGCGGTGCCGCGCCAGCAGGCCGAGCGCGGTGCCGGCCGCGCCGCCGCCCAGTGTCGCGGACGTGCGGTTCAGGGGGTGCCGCGCGGCGGCGGTGAGCAGTTCCCCGGCGGCCTCCTCCTCGCCCAGTTCCGCCAGCACGCACGCGATGCCCGCGCTGCCGAACAGCAGGCCCGGCGGCGCCGTCCCCGCGGCGGCCAACGCCTCGTCGCGCAACCGCCGGAGCACGGCCGGGTCGACGGCGCGACCGGCGCGGTGCAGGGCGTGCAGCACACCGGCGGTGCCCGCGGCCACGTTGCGGGTGTCGGAGGCGTGCCCGGCCGGGGTGGTCGGGTAGACCGCGCGCGGGTGGTCGGGCCGGGCCATCCGCTCCAGCGCGTCGGCGGTCCGCTCGGCCAGCAGGCGCAGGTGGGCGACGGTGTCCTCGCGCACGTCCTGCGGGGTCGGCCCGGGGAACCCGCCGGTCGGCTGCCGGCGGGACGTGGCCCACTCCCACAGCCGCGGCTCCACGGGACCCAGCCCGGTCAGGTCGGCGTGCAGGTGGCGCAGGGCCCACGGCTGCCGCTCGACCACCTCGTGCACCGGGAACAGCAGCAGCAACGCCAGCGACGCCAACCCGAACCGGTCCAGGTCCCGGGGATCGCGGTCGACCACCGACCTCGGGTCCGGCGGCAGGTAGCCGGGCGTGCCCAGGATCCGGCGGACGTGCCCGAGCGGTTGCACCGCCTCGAAGTCCACCAGCCGCACGCCGTCGTCGTCGTCCACGAGCACGTTGGTCGGGCTCAGGTCGATGAAGGCGTAACCCAGCTCGTGCAGCCGGCGCACCTGCGCGTCGAGCCGGTCGAGCAGGGCCAGGGCCCGGCGCTGGTAGTCGGCGAAGGCCGCCGGGTCCGAGCCGGTGCGCACGGCGGGGTTGTTGGCCACCATCCAGCGGTAGACCGACCGCCCGGGCACCAGCTCGGTGACGAGGTAGGCGTGCTCCCAGTGGTGGAACAGCTCGACCGGCCGGGGGCACAGGCCGGGCGCGCGGTCGTGGATCGCGCGCAGCACCAGGTACTCGGCGGTCAGCCGCGCCTTGGCGTCGTCCCCGTCGGCCGTGTAGCCGTTGTGGGCCTTGGCCTCCTTGACGAACACCTCCTCGCCGGCCGGCGTGCGGAACCGGTAGGCGCCGCCGGCGTTGCTGTGCCGCAGGACCGCCTCGAAGGTGTAGCCGTTGACGGTGACCGGCCCCCGGGCCGGCTCGGGCGCCACCGCGCGGAACGGGTCCTCGATCCCGGCCGGGAGGTGGAACGAGGGCCGGCGCTCGTCGTCCACCTCGCGCCCGTCCGGCCCGGTGAGGGTGGGCACGCGGGTGCCGTCCGCTTCGACGCGCGCGCGGGCGCGGAAAGCGCCGTAGCGGTAGGAGACGCACCCGCTGTCGCCGAAGCGCCGGTCGGTGAGCACGAGCGGTCCGCCGACCCCGGCCAGGTCGGCGGCCAGCCGCTCCAGCACCGCCGACGCGCCCGCCTCGTCGGGCGGGTACAGGGTGCAGAACTTGCCGCTCTGCACCCGGTCGGCGTGCTTCCCGTGCGCCTGCAGGAAGATCGCCCGACCGGCCAGGTGCTTGAACGGGACGCGCAGCCGGGTGCACGCGGCGGAGACCACGGCCAGCACGAACTGCGCGTTGGCCAGGGAAGCGGACACGTGGACCTTCCACCCCTGGTCGGGCAGGAGGAGGTCGGGCGGGCCCCAGTGCGTCCACGCGCCGGAATCGCGGCGCGCCCAGTCGTCCGGCATCGGGACCGTCTCGTAGCGCACGCCGGGGTCGATCGTGTCCCACGGCTCGTAGTAGTCCTGATCGGCGATCAGGAACGACATGTCGAACGCCATCCGCCGTGCCTCCCGTCGACCAGGTGGCGGGGACTCGAACCCGGCGAACCCGGGGTCCG
Organism: Actinosynnema sp. NPDC059335; assembly: GCF_042752395.1. Taxonomy (NCBI): domain Bacteria; kingdom Bacillati; phylum Actinomycetota; class Actinomycetes; order Pseudonocardiales; family Pseudonocardiaceae; genus Actinosynnema; species Actinosynnema sp. NPDC059335. The sequence continues at coordinate 10,417 of NZ_JBHYXZ010000168.1, forward strand.
GCCGCCGGAGCGATCTGCGGTGCGCGAGAAGCGAAGAACGGTGGATCGACCGGAAGCTACCCAAGGGTTTCGACGGCCGTCAAGGCGTCGGACCCGGACGGATCAGCGCCGAGGCTGGGCGCTCGCCCCGGTCGTGCCGCACGTCCTCCCGCCGGGTGCGACCGCGCCGTCAGACCGGCTTGCGCCACACGGAGACGTGCTTGCGGGAGTCCCGGGTGAAGGGGGAGCCGTCCCAGTCCGCGACGCGGCGTTCCGGCACGAGCCCGGCGATCCGCGCCATCAGGTCCAGCTCCGCCGGCCAGGCGTACCGGTGCCGCGAGTTGTCGCGGCGGTAGCGGCCGTCGTCGCCGTCGAGGGTGAAGTGGTGGGAGACGAGGATCTGCTCGACCGGGTCGAAGGTGTCGAGGCCGACGTGCCGCTCGGAGACGTCGAACGGCACCCCCAGCTGACCCGGTGGCAGGAGCCGCAGCGGCGGCACACCCAGCTCGACGACGAACCGGCCGCCGGGCTCCAGGTGCCGTGCGGCGTTGCGGAAGCACTCGACCTGCTCGTCCTGGGTGAGCAGGTTCGAGATGGTGTTGTAGACCAGGTAGACCAGCGCGAACCCACCGGGGACGACGGTCGTGGCCATGTCCCCGATGACGACCGGGAGCGCGTCCGCGCCGATCTTGCGCCGCAGCACCGCCGCCATGTGCTCGGACAGCTCGATGCCCACCACCGGCACGCCGCGCTCCCGCAGCGGGACGCCCACTCGTCCGGTTCCGATGGCGAACTCCAGCGCCCGGCCGCCACCGGCGAGTCCGGCGAGGAAGTCGAGGGTCGGTCCGAGCACGGCAGCCGAGGACTTCTCGGTCTCCTCGGCGTCGTAACGCTCGGCCGCCGCCCGGCTCCACAGTTCGCTGCTCGTCACGGCCAACCACTGTGCCGAGCGCCGAGCGCGCTGTCGACACATTTGCGCCGCCCTCGACCCGTCGCCTGCCCAGCCCCGGCCGCACCCCCGACTGTCGGTCCCGGAGTGCGCCCGCCTTCGAGGTCATCCCGCGAGGAACGTCAAGCCGCGCCCACCGCGGCGGCGTCCAGCCAGTTGCGCAGGGCCGGGCCGATCGGGCCGCTCAGTGCGGCCAGGTCGCGGATGCGCTGCTTGTCGGCGCGTTGGGTCTTGCGGTCCAGGACGGGTCTGAGGTCGCCGGCGGCGAGGACGGTCACCAGTGCGGCGTCGGCGGGGTCGACGGTGTCGAGGGGTTGGCGCAGGGCGGCGTGGACCCGGGCCAGGAGGTCGTCGCGCACGCGCAGGTCGCGGATGGTGACGTCGGTGGCGGGGAACAGGCCGAGGACCCTGTGCGGTCGGAGGTCGACCCAGCCGCGGTCGCCGAGTTGGTGGCGCACCCCTCGGAAGGTGGCGCGCTGCCCGCGGCCGATCCAGGACTGCCACGTGTGCGGCTTGGCGCGGGCGACTTCTTCGAGGACCGCGTCGAGGACCGGGTCGTGGCACGGGTGCCGCACGGCGACGGCGGGGCGACCTCGGACGTCGGTCAGCCGGCCGCGGTGGTGGAGGTCGGCGAGGGCCGCGGCGCGGAGCATCGGACCGGCGTTGCCGCCGACCTTGCCCTTCTCCGGGTGGTAGGCCAGCAGGAAGACGCGTTGGGGGAGGCTGTCGGGCAGGGTCATGTCAGGCTTCTCCCGGGTCGCCGGTGGCGGGGGACACCGCGATGCCGTTGGTCAGCGCCGCCCGCACGATGCGGATGGCCTCGTTGGTGTCGATGCCGAGGCTCGCGATGACGGCGGCGTAGTCGGCGGCGGCGCGGCTCGCCCGTTCCCGCGCCTCCTCGCGGCCCGCGGACACGAACGAGCCCGCCGCCCCGCGCGTCTCGATCAGCCCGGCGGCCTCCAGTTCCCGGTAGGCGCGGCCGACGGTGTTGACCGCCAGGCCGAGGTCCGCGGCCAGCCGGCGCAGGGTCGGCAGCCGGGTGCCCACGGGGAGGACGCGGTCCTGGATCTGCCGGGCGAGCTGGGCGCGCAGCTGCTCGAACGGCGGCACGGGCGAGGCCGCGTCGATGACGATCGCCCGGTTCACGGGGCGCTCAGGACGTGCCGCGCCACCGCGGCGCTCCGGGCGGTCCGCGCCTCGATCAGGGCGAGCGCGATGACGCTCAGGACGATGAACGCGAGCCAGGCGGCGTTCCACCACCCGAGGGTCGTGCCGAACACCGACACCACCGGCAGCGACCACACCGACCACACCGCGGTCGGCGCGGCGCCGACCCGGGCGTCCTCGACGCGCATGATGACGTCGGCGGTCAGCGACACCTCGTCCTCCGCCACGGCCGGGTGCGTCACGATGTGGCGCAGTTGGACGACCGTGCCGACCGCGAGCCCGCCCAGCCCGACGAGCAGCACGACCGCCGCGTACCTCGCGGTGTGGTCGTCCAGCGCCAGGGCGCCGATGGCCAGTGCCGTCGCGCCCGCGAACGTCGCCGCGGCGAACACGGCCCGCGGCACGCCGAGCACCGTGCGCCAACCGAGCCGGACCGGGTAGGCCACCCGTCGCGGCAACGACGCGCCGGCGCGCCGGTCGACCCGCCGCACCCACCGGTCCAGCGACGCCTGGGCCGCCACGAACCCGACCACCAGCGCCGTCAACGCAGGCAGCGACCAGCGCCTGGAGGTCTCGACCAGGCCGGCGGCGTAGACGAGGGCGACCGCGACGATGAACGCGGCCAGCACGACCGACGCGCCCAGCCGGGCCCGTCGCCGAACGCTCAGCCGCGTCGCCAGCAGCGGTGTCGGCGCGACGTCGACCAGACCGTGCCCGGCCAACCACGCGCCGGCCCGTTCGAGGTCGCCCGGTGAGCCGGCGTTCGGCGGAACCCTGTTCGGCATGACGCCTCCCATGTCTCAACTCCTGCCTCATGATGTTGCGTCAAGATTTGCGACAAGTCAACCGTGCCCGACGACGGCCTCCGAACAGGCGTTTGACGCCGATCCAACGGTCCCTTTGCGCGCGCTCGCGATGCTGGGCGACCCCCGGGCACCACGCCGATAGGAGGTCCACGTGCGGTTCCGACTGCTGGGCTCACTGACCGTCAGCGACGAGGCGGGCGGCCGGATCCCGCTCGCCCGCCCGAAACACCGGCAACTGCTCGCCACGCTCCTGCTCGACGCCAACCGGGACGTGTCCGTCGACCGGTTGGTCGACCACCTGTGGGACGGGACGGCGCCGCGGTCGGCCGTGGGCATGATCAGGACGTACGTCTGGCAGCTGCGCCGCCTGCTCGCCCCGCGCGATCCCGCCACCGCCCCGCTGCGCTCGCGGGGCGCGACCTACCGGATCGACGTGGCGCCCGCCGACGTGGACCTGCTGGTGTTCCTCGACCTGGTGGGACGGGGGCGCGACGCCCTGGCCGACGGTCGCGCGCGGGAGGCCGACGCGCTGCTGCGGCGCGCGCTGGACATGTGGCGGGGCGAGGCGTTGCAGGACGTGCCCCTGTCCCGCAACCTCGGCATCCCGGCCGGCCGGCTGGAGGACGAGAGGCTGAGCGCGTTCGAGGGCTGGGCGGACGCCAGGCTCGCGCTCGGCCGCCACCAGGACGTGGTGCAGCCGCTCTGGCACACCATCCGGCGCGAACCCCTGCGGGAGGGCCTGTGGGGGCGGCTCATGCTCGCGCTGCACCGCGGCGGTCGCCGGGCCGACGCCCTCCAGGCGTTCCGCCAGCTCCGCCGCAACCTGGTCGCCGAGATCGGCGTGGAACCCGCCCGTGAGCTGTGGGAACTCCAGCAGGCGATCCTCGCCGACGCGCCGGACCTGCGCGCCCCCGGGCCGGGCTCGCCGGCCCGCGTAGATCGCCGGTAGATCGCGCGCTGCTGGACTGCCCCACGAGGCGGCGAGCGGAGGGCAGGGAGGAGAACGCGGTGCCAGTTCCCATGGAGGCCCAGTACCAGGTCTTCTGCGTGACCGATCCGGACTTCTACGACACGATCGAGCTGGAGATCACCGACGACAAGCTGTTCACACCCCTGCGGGAGGCCGCGACCCCGGCGGGCTGGAGCCGGTCGCACACCAGCGGCTGGGTGCACTACCAGCCGATCGGGTCGCGCATCCCGCGCCAGGGCTGGAAGGTGCACGTCTCGGCGACCGTGGAGCGGGCCGAGGAGGTCGCGCGGGAGGTCTTCGACTTCTGCGTCGCCCGCTCGCTGACGTTCAAGCTGGTCCCGAGCGCGCCGGAGTACCACAACCGCAACGTCAAGTACGGCGAGCGCGCGGGCGGCGGCAAGCTGGCCGCGATCTACCCGCTGGACGAACGGCACCTGGAGGCCGTGGTCACCGAGCTGGGGGAGCTGCTCGACGGCCTGCCCGGTCCGTACGTGCTCAGCGACCTGCGGTGGCGGGAAGGCCCGGTGTACGTCCGCTACGGGGCCTTCGAGCGGCGCACGGTCAAGAACGCGGACGGCCGCCCGGTGATGGCGATCGAGGACGCCGACGGCAACCTCGTGCCCGACCACCGGGGACCGGTGTTCTCGGTGCCCGACTGGGTGGACGTGCCCGCCTTCCTGCGGCCCGAGCTGGAGCGCCGCAACGCCGCCCGCATCGACGGGCTGCCGTTCGAGGTCGTGCGCCCGCTGCACTACTCCAACAGCGGCGGGGTGTACGACGGCCGGGAGAAGTCCACCGGGGCCAGGGTCGCGGTCAAGGAGGCCCGGCCGCACGCGGGCGTGGACCGCGCGGGGCGGGACGCCGTCACCCGGCTGCGGCGGGAGCGGGACATCCTGACCGCGCTGCGCGGGCTGCCGGGCGTGCCGGAGCTGAAGGGCTACCACGAGGCGGCCGGGCACGAGTTCCTGGTCGAGGAGTTCGTCGAGGGCGCCAACCTCTACCGCGCCTGCACCCGCCGCAACCCCCTGCTGCGGCCGGGCCGGCCCGGTCCGGACGAGCTGGCCGAGTACACCGCGTGGGCGATGGCCACCTGGCAGCGCGTCGCCGACACCGTCCGCGCGATGCACGGGCGCGGCGTGGTGTTCGGGGACCTGCACATGAACAACGTGGTGTGCTCCGACGAGGGCGACCACGTGTGGCTGATCGACTTCGAGGGCGGCTGGTTCGTCGCCGAGGGCGGTCGGCAGCTGATGGCCAACTCCGGCTTCGTGGCGCCGCGGGACCTCACCGGCGTCGACGTGGACGAGCACTCCCTGGCCGCGCTGAAGATCGCCCTGTTCGCGCCGCTGACCGCCGTGATCCCGCTGCACCGGTCCAAGGCCGCGCACCTCGCCGAGGTGGTCGCCGACCGGTTCGGCGTGCCGGCGGGCTGGCTCGCCGACGCGGTCGACACGCTGCGCGGCAACCGGCTGGAGCCGACGCTGGCGCTCCACCAGCTGTCCGCGGACGAGGTCGACATGGACGAGGCGGCGACCTCGATCGCGGACGGGATCAGGGCCTCCGCGACCCCGGAGCGGACCGACCGGCTCTTCCCCGGCGACGTCGCGCAGTTCCTCGAACCGGGCGCGGCGCTGGGCATGGCGAACGGCGCCGCGGGGGTGCTGTGGGCGTTGCGGACGGCCGGCCAGGAGTACCCGGCGGAGTGGGAGCGGTGGCTGGTCGACCGGGTCGCCGACCGCGACGACATCCCGCCCGGCTTCTACCACGGCCTGCACGGCATCGCGTACGCGCTGTGGGACCTCGGCCGGCGGGACGAGGCGCTGGAAGTGCTCGACCGGGCCTGGTCCGCGCCCGACCCCGAGGACGCCGACCTCGGCCAGGGGCTCGCCGGCGCCGGGCTGACCTGGCTGCACTTCGCCCGCGAGTGCGGCGACGACCGCTACCTGGGCCGGGCGCTGCGCACCGCGGACGCGGTGCGGGAACGCCTCGGACGGGTGACCGACGTGGGCGAGGTCAGCGGCGGCGGGCACCCGCGCGCCGGTCTGCTCCAGGGCTCCTCCGGACCCGCGCTGTTCCTCACGGAGCTGTTCGAGGAGACGGGCGACCCGCGACACCTGGACGCGGCCGACATCGCGCTCCGCCAGGACCTGCGTCGCTGCGCCTACGCCGACGACGGCACCCTCCAGGTGAACGAGGGCTTCCGGGTGATGCCCTACCTGGCCGGCGGCAGCGGCGGCATCGGCATCGCCCTCGGGCGGTACCTCGCGGCTCGCCCCGACCCGGACCTGGAGGCCCGCGCGGCCGAGATCCGGCCCGCCACCCGGTCGTCGTTCTACCTGTTCCCCGGCCTCTTCGACGGGCAGGCGGGCATGGTCCTGTGCAACGCCGCCCACGATCCCGACGGCGTGCGGGCCTCCGCCGAGCAGGTGACCGGGCTCAACTGGCACGTGCTGCGGTGGCGGGGGCACCTGGCGTTCCCCGGCTCCCAGCTGCTCAGGCTGTCGATGGACCTGGCGACCGGGAGCGCGGGTGTCCTGCTCGCCCTGACCGCCGCCCGGGCCGCGCGGACCGGCGAGCGCGTGTCGCTGCCGTTCCTGCTGCCCCCGAAGACCCGGGCACGGACGTCGAGCCGTGCCTGAGGAGTTCCACCAACCACGAAGGAGATGAGCGACATGTCGATCTACGACCTGCAGGGCATGGAGAACAACGACGAGGTCGAGGCGATGGCCAGCGGCTGGAGCTTCAGCTGCTGCAACCCGGGCACCGACCACAGCAGCGCCTCGGTGACCTGCCACCAGAGCTTCGTCTGATCGACCCCCGGGGTGGGCCCCGGCGGGCGGAGAGCGGGGGGCCCACCCCGCCCCCCCCCCACCGATGCAGGTGTCGAGGGCCCGCGGTGTCCCCCC
>NZ_JBHYXZ010000169.1:0-17137 GCF_042752395.1 Actinosynnema sp. NPDC059335
ACGCCGCGCCCGGGGCGGTCGGGCGGGGTGGGGGCGGTGGGGTGGCGCGGGGGCGGGCCGCGCCCCGCCCCCCCCCCCCGCGCCCGGTCACGCGGTGATCTTGTATGCGCGGATCACGGTGTGCGTGAAGGTGTTGCCGTCGCTGTCGGAACCGGAGGCGCGCAGCGAGGCGTAGCCCGCCTTGGCCGGGTTGCGCACCAGCGCCGCGCCACCCGCGACGGGCACCCGCTTCCACGTCCGGCCGTCGTCGAACGACACGTCCACCCGGACCTGGCCCACCTCGCCGTTGTCCGCGCCGTCCTGCTGCTCCACGGTCAACGGCACGCTCAGCACGAGCCCGGCGGGCGTGGCCCCGGCCGCGTCCAGCTCCGGCGTGAACCGCACCAGCGACAGCGGCAGCCGCCGGCCCTGGCCCTTGGGCAGCACGTCCGTGCGGAACGTCCACGCCCCGGTGATCCGCGTGGACAGCTCGGCCGCCGCCGGGTCGCGCACGATCTCGTGCTCCACCCGGTAGTCGGCCTCGCCCGCCGGCACGCTGAACTCCGCCCACTGGTCGCGGGCCAGGCCGACGAGCCGACCGTCCCGGTACACCGCGGTGCGCGCCGACTCGTAGCTGCCCCGGCCCAGGTTGTCGTCGCGGTCGTTGATCAGCGGCACCTGCGCCGTCAGGCGGTCCTCGTACAGGCCGAGGTAGGTGGCCGAGTACCCGGACAGGCCGGGCCCGAGCACCGGGTAGGCGAACCGCTCGGCGTAGTCGCCGTCCAACCGGTACGTGCGGTGGAACGACGAGTAGTCCGCCTCGGTCCGGTACTGGGGCGACAGCCGCTGGTAGCCCCAGCTCCAGGTGAGCCGGTCGGGGGTGATCAGGTCGACCACCGACCCGCCCGCGGGCACCGGCAGCAGCACCGACCAGCCGCCCGAGCCGTCCGGCGGGTTGGCGTTGCCGCTGTGCAGGTGTTGGCGGTCGGGCGGGCCGGGCGCGAACCGGGTGCGCACCTCGGCCAGCTCCTCGCGGGCGGGCGCGCGGGTGAAGCCGGTGGGCACCGCGCCCGGCTCGACCCAGCGGAACCGGTAGTGCGTCGGCGTGCCGTCGACCGGCGGGCCCTGGAACTGCGCGCCGATCGAGGCGCTCAGCTCCTGCTCGGTCAGCCGCGGCCCGGCCTGGCCGACCGACATGTCGCCGAAGCCGCCGATGAACGCGGTGTTGAGCACGACGCGCCGCCCGTTGAACACCCGGGACACGTTGATGTCGCCGATCATCGGCAGCGCGGCGGGGTCGGGCGCGGTGACGCGGAGCGGCCGGGCCACCCGGGCGTCCACCTCGAACCGGGTGTGCCCGGCGTCGACCGTCATCGCCGGCCGGGGCACCACCGCGGCCCGCGAGCCCGTGCGCACGAACGAGCGGGTCAGGTACTCGCCCTTGGGCAGGCGCGTGGTGACCGCGCCGTCCACCCCGTACACGTCGCGGTAGACGTCGTTGTCCATGCCCACGATCACGGTCGAGTGGTCCAGGGCCGGGTTGCCGTCGGCGTCGAGGTGGTCGATCGTCACGTCGTAGCTCTCGACCTCGCGGGCCAGGCTGACCGGGACCCGGGACGGCCCGCCGACCAGGACGCCCGCGAACACGCCGTCGAGCGAGCCGACCCGGGTGTCCGCGGTGACGGCCACGTCGGCCGTGCCGCCGGCGGGCACGGTGACCCGCGCCGGGTCGACGGTCAGCAGCCCGGCGGGCGCGGCCTGCCCGCCCGGCCCGCGCAGCTCGGCGGCGAGGTCGAAGGTGACGGGCTCCTTCCCGCCGTTGCGGTAGGTCACGGTCTTGGTGACCGGGGCGTCGTCGTGGTGCGGCCAGGGCTGCTCCTCGAACGTGACGCTGACCGGCGCGGCCCCGACGGCGGTCGTGATCGCGCGCGTCAGGTCGACCCGGCCCGCGCCCTGGTCGAACACGGACAGGGCCGGGTTCGGCTTGGCGGAGGCCATGAGCGCGCCCTTGAGCTGCGCGCCGGTCCAGTCCGGGTGCTGCTGGGCGAGCAGCGCGGCCGCGCCCGCGACGTGCGGGGTGGCCATCGACGTGCCGGACAGGGCGAGGTGCCGCCGGCCGACCGGGGTGCCGATCCGGGCGCCGGCGGCCTTGGCGGCGACGATGTTCAGGCCGGGCGCGGTGATGTCCGGCTTGACCGCGCCGTCGCCGTTGCGGGGACCGCGGCTGGAGAAGTGGGCGAGGTCGTCGTCGTGCCGGACCGCGCCGACGGTCAGCGCGGCGTCGGCGCTGCCGGGCGAGTCGATGGACTCCGAGCGGCCGCCGTTGCCCGCCGCGACGACGAACAGCGTGCCGGTCTTCTCCGACAGCAGGTTCACCGCCTCTTCGAGCGGGTCGACGCCGGGCGAGTCGTAGCCGCCGAGGCTCAGGTTGACCACGTCCGCGCCCTGGTCGACGGCCCACTGCATGCCCGCCATGACCCAGGACTCGGGGCAGCCGCCGTTCACGCACACCTTGCCGTCGAGGATGCGGGCGTCGGGGGCGACGCCCCGGTAGGTGCGGTCACCGCTCGCGATGATCGCGGCGACGTGCGTGCCGTGCCCGTCGAGGTCGGCGCTGTCGGGGTCGTCGGTGAAGTTGCGCTCGGCGACCACCTTGCCCCTCAGGTCCGGGTGGTCGCCGTCCACGCCGCTGTCGAGCACCGCGACCTTGATCCCCTTGCCGGTCAGGCCGGACTTCCACGCGGTGGGCGCGCCGATCTGGGCGGTGGACCGGTCGAGGCTGGGCCGCAGCATCCCGTCCAGCCAGACCTTGGTCACGCCGGGGTCGGCGAGCAGGGCGCGGAACGTCGCGCCGGCGTCGGCCTTGGGCGCTTGCGCCGCCACCGCGCCGGACGCGGGCAGCGCCCGGGCCGAACGCAGGCCGACGGCCGGCGCGCCGGTGACGATCAGCGGCACGTGGTCGGTGCGGGAGTCGTCGTACCCGGCTTCGACCAGGCCCGTGACGTCGAACAGCCGCGGGTCGAGCCGCCCCGCGGCGACGGCCTTCGCGGCGTCCTCGGGGACGACCCGCAAGCGGCCGTCCCGGTACGTCGAGTGGAACGTGATCCGGTCGCGGCCGGGCCCCGGCTGGAACGCGCCGACCGCCTCGCCCCGCACCACGACCCGGTCGCCGGTGATCAACGTGACGGTGCGGGGTGGGGCCGGTGGCGCCGGTGAGGCGGCTTCGCCGGCCGGCCGCCCGGCCGCCGGCGCGGCGTCGGCGACGCCCGCGGCCGACGCGGCGGCCAGGACGACGGCCAGCACGACGGCCGCCGGTCCCCTACCGCGCTTTCGTGGTCTGAACACACGTACCTCCCGAATCCGGTGGTGCGCTGGGATCGCGCAGTCGGGAGGCGCCGCAGACCCGCGGTGGCGGTGGACCGTAAGTGACGAAGCCCCCGACGACCTCGACGCTAGCCACCCCCGCGGGCGGGGTCAGCGTCTCTTCGGCGGGCCGGGCGACCAGCCGAACGCACCACGGGTCGTCGGGGGCGATCCCGCCGATCAGTCGTACAGGCGGACGTCCGCGATGCTCCACCAGCTCCCGGAGCTGCCGGTCGAGGTGATCCGCAGGTGCCGCGCGCCGGTGCGGCGGACGTCGATCGTCGTCAACTGGCCGACGCCCGTGCCGGACGCGAGCGTCCGCCACGTCGTCCCGTCGTCGCTCGCGGAGAGCCGCCAGCCGCGGGCGTGGTCGCCGAGGTGGCCGCCGCTGTCCACGGCGACCCGGCGGAAGTGCTCGCGGGCCCCGAGGTCGACCTGGAGGTACTGGCCGGGGGCCTGGCCCTGGCCGCTGCTCCACCGGGTCGAGGCGTCGCCGTCCACGGCGAGCGCCGCGCCCTCGCCCGCCGGGGACGCCGTCGCGGTGGCGCGGGTGAGGGGCACCGGGTCGTGCCGGTCGTCGAACGCGCGGTGGGCGGGCCAGGTGAAGGTGGCCAGCGCGCCGCCGGGCAGGGTGTACTCGAAGGTGCGGTCGCCGACGTTCACCGCGAACGTGCGCGGGTCGTCGTTCTGGTTGTGCGCCACCAGGGCCGTCGAGCCGTCGGGGTTGCGGAACGCGACGTCCATGACCTGGCCGTTCCACCCCGTGGTGCCGAAGGAGGTGCTGGCGATCCGCCGGGCGCCGGGCTTCACGAACTTGGCCAGGTGGCCGATCGTGTAGTACTCGGCGTCGGTGGTCACCGAGCCGTCCGGGTGCGCCGTGACGAGCCCGGTGCACGTGCCGCAGCCGCCGTTGTGCGGTCCGCCGGCGCTGTCCAGCGCGATGTTCCAGTTGACCGCGCTGCGCGCCCAGTTGCGGGTCGTGCCGATGACGACGTTGCGGGCGTGCCAGGTGAGCGTGTCGCGGAAGACCTTGGCGGGCGGGTCCTGCGCGCCCTTCGAGCCGGAGCACTCGGTGAACCAGATCCCCTTGGCGGGGAAGCCGTCCCGCAGCGCGGTCTGGGCGCTCGGATCGCCGTAGTAGCAGTGGAACGCGGTGCCGGCGACCCAGCGGGCGGCCCGGCCGCGCAGCACCTGGTACGGGTAGTCCGTCTCGGGCGACGAGCCGGGCGGCGTGGCGGCGACGTCGTTCGGGTGGGTGGCCCAGTTGTGGTCGTAGGCGAGGATCTTCGTGCGGGGGCTCGCCAGGCGCAGCTTCGGGCCGAGTGCCTCGATCACCGCGAGCTGCTGCGCGACGGGCATGTCCGTGCCGGGGTAGGCGTCGGGCGTGCGGTTCTGCGGCTCGTTCTGCACGGACAGGAAGTCGATCGGCACGCCGGCCGCGGTGTACGCCTGGACGAACTTCACCAGGTAGCGGGCGTAGGCGTCGTGGACGGCGGGGTCGTCCTTGAGCCGGCCGCCGACGAGCGAGTCGGTGGTCTTCATCCACGCGGGCGGGCTCCACGGCGTGGCCATGACCTTCAGCGCCGGGTTGAGCCGCTTGGCCTCGCGCAGCAGCGGCAGCACCGTCCGGCGGTCGTGGTCGATGTCGAAGTGGCGCAACGGGAAGTCGGTCCGCCCCGGCGGCACGTCGTCGTGGGTGTAGTGCTCGGCCTCGGCGGTGAAGTCCGACGAGCCGATCGGCTGGCGCAGGAAGCTCACGCCGATGCCGTGCACGGGGTCGAACAGGTCGCGCAGGGTCTTCGCGCGGACGTCGGGCGCGAGGCCGTTCAGCACGGCGGCCGACGAGTCGGTGATCGACGCGCCGAAGCCGTCCACGGTCTGGAAGGCCCGGTCGGGGTCGACCACGATCGTCGGGTGCGGGGACGGCGTCGTGCCGAACGCGACGGGCGGCCGTTCGGCCAGCAGCTCGGCGCGGTCGGCGGTCGTCACCCAGACCCGCGCCCGCGGCACGTCGGGGCCGCCGGCGGCCTGCGTCGCGCCGCCGGCGACGAGGCCGAGCGCCAGGGCCACCGCCGCGGCGCGGCGAACAGTCGTGCTCATGGTCGTCCTTCGGGTCGGACCGGCAGGGATGTAACAGACGATCAATCATGGTGGAACACGAGCTTGCAGGATGAAACACGCGCCGTCCCGCCGACGTCAACCCCCAGCGTGGCCGGTGGCTATAGTGATCCGGTGCAGCCACGAGCCCGTCACCTGCGGCGACGCCATGCCGGATAGCCGGCGCGTCACCGTGCGTGACATCGCCGCGGAGGTGGGCGTCTCGATCGCCACCGTGTCCCGCGTGCTCAACGACCACGCCAACGTGGCGCCGCGCACCCGGGATCTGGTGCTGCGCGCGGTCGAGCGGAGCAGGCTGCGCGACCCGGAGCCCGACGCGCCCCGCACGGTCTACGTGCGCTGCCCGTACGTGCTCACGGACTACTTCGGCCTGCTCGTCTCCTCGATCGCCGAGACGCTGAAGCTGCACGGCGTGCGCGTGCTGCTCGACGCCGGGGAGTCGTCCCAGCAGGCCGACGCGCTCGCGCGCCTGCCCGACGAGCCGGGCGTCGACGCCGCGATCCTGATCCTGCCGCCCGAGGACGGCGACCGGCTCGTCGCGCTCTCGCGCACCGGGCTGCCGTTCGTCGTGGTGGACCCGCGCACCCCGCCGCCGCCGGACGTGGCCGCCGTCTCGGCCGCGCACTTCGCCGGGGCGCGGGCGCTCACCGGCCACCTGGTCGGGCTGGGCCACCGCGACATCGGCGTCGTCGCCGGCCCGGCGGAGTGGCTGGCGGGCGACGCGCGCCTGGCGGGCCACCGCGCGGCGCTGTCCGAGGCGGGCGTGCTGCCGGTGGCGCACCACCTGTGGCACGTCGAACCCACCGCGGAGGCGGGCCACCGGGCCGCCGCGGCGCTGCTCGACCACCCGCACCGGCCGACCGCGATCGCGTGCTTCAACGACAAGCTGGCCGTCGGAGCCCTGCGGGCGGCTCGGGAACGCGGGCTGCGCGTGCCCGACGACGTGTCGGTCGCGGGCTTCGACGACATCGACCTCAGCCAGGCGACCCACCCGCGGCTGACGACCGTGCGGCAGCCGTTGCGGGAGATGGGGCGCATCGCCGTGACCCAGCTCCTGCGCATGCTCGACGGCCCGCGGCCCGAGGCGCTGCACATCGAGCTGGCCACGACCCTCGTGGTGCGCGAGTCGACGGGACCCGTCGCGCGCGGGTGAGCGGGGAGTGCCCGGAAGGGCGGCGTGCGGTGCCCGCGAGCACGGCCGCGGGGCCGGCGTTCCCGCCGATACGCTCGATGCCCGCGGCCGACCGGGTCGCCCCTCCGGAGGAGGAGACGCCATGGCCCTGTTCCAGAAGAGCTTCGATTCCTACCTGGTCTACTACCGCTGCGGGCCCGACGGGGTCGGGCCGTGGGCGGGCGGGTACCGCGCGCTCGTCAACTGCTACGCGGCGAACTCCTACGTCGGCGGGCTCCGCTTCCTCGCGGAGGGCGTGGCGCTGCCGGCCAACACGGGCGGGCCGAACAGCATCGAGCTGCACTACCCCGTGAGCGCGTTGTCCGACATCCTCGGGATCCTGCGGTACGAGAAGCCGTTGCGCCTCGACTTCCACGACGACACCCTGGTCGGCGTCCTCTCCACCACCGCCGAACCGATCGGGGAGCAGGAAGGCGTCTGACCGCGCGGTCCGGTCGGGTGGCGACGCCGTGAGCCCTCCACCGGACCGAACCGGGCCGGTCCGGGTGCGGACCGGCCCGGGGCGGGGATCAGCCGCTGACCGAGGCGGAGAAGCTGTTGACCGCCAGGCCAACGCCGCCGTTCCACGGCTCGAACCCGGCCTGGATGCTGGTCAGGTACCAGGACGTGGTGATCGCGCCGCGGTTGCGGACGTCGTTGACGAAGTCCATCACGTTGAACGACCACGAGTTGATCGGCGACGGCGCGACGTAGGAGATCACGTTGTTCGAGCCGTTGCTGCCGCGCCAGACCTGCCACGTCCGGCCGCCCACGTTGGCGTTGCCGACCGCGCTGCCGATCGGCTGGATCGAGCCCTGGCGGTTGAACCAGATCATGATCTCCATCTGGTTGACGCCGTTCGTCTTCGGGGTCGGGTCGAGCCAGATGTCGTAGGAGGCGTTGTAGGTGCCGCCGACGTAGGTGTAGTTGATCGACGACGACGCGCTGCGGATCCGGCTGACCTGCATCGGCAGGTTGGTGCCCGGCGAGCAGTTCGAGTAGTGGCAGCCGAAGAACACCGACGGGTACGACAGCGGCGCGCCGTTGGTCGGCGCCGAGCCCTGCTGCTGGGTGATCCGGAAGCCGGACGAGGTGACGTTGATGCACTGCGTGGCCGAGGTGCCCCACCTGTTGTTCTGGACCACGTAACGGCCCTGGATGGTGGTCGACCCGTACTGCTCGCAGATCGTCGTGTCGGCCTGGGCGGCGGGCCCGGCGGCGACGACGGCACCGGCGGCCAGCAACCCGGCCAGCACGATGCTGCGGAGAGAGCCTCGCATGGAACTCCTTTCGACGGTCCACGACGGCGGGGAGCGAATCTTGGGAGCGCTCCCAGAGTAGACCGGATCGCCGTCCGCCGCATTGCTCGCGTCGGGGGACCGCGCCGCACCGCGGTCTCTCCCCCGGTCCATCGCGCCGCACCGCCGTCCCTCCCCCGGTCCATCGCGCCGCACCGCCGTCCCTCCCCCGGTCCGGGGCACCGCCGGGCAAACGTGAGGAGCCGCGGTCGAGTCCCGCTCCCCGCCCGGGAAGCCGCCGGGCGCGTCACCGCCCGCGCCGGGTCCCGCCGACCGGCGGCCGCCGGCACGTCGCCCGCCGGGTCGGGTCCCGCGCCAGGGCACCGCCCGGCACGTCACCGCCAGGGCCGGGCGCCGAACCCGGCGGTCAGGCGAGCCCTTGCGGGAAGGCCAGAACCCGGTCCGGGTCGTAGCGGCGGGCGACGCGGCGCAGGCGCGGGAGGTTGCGGCCGTAGTAGGCGGTCGGCCAGTCCGGCATCTCGGGGTCGATGTAGTTCACGTAGCCGGTCCCCTGGCCGATCCCGTCGCGCAGGTCGGCCAGCAGCCGGCGCGCCTCCGCCTCGCCCACGCCCACCACGTCGACGAACGCCTGCGCGCTCGCGATCGCGCCGCGGTGCGGGAACGGGGTCGCGTCCGGCGGCACCCGGCCGATCGCGCCGCCGAACGAGTCGAACAGCACCACGCCCAACCGCCGCCCGTCCAGCAGGTCCACCACGCGCGCCGGGTCCACCGGGCGCAGCAGCATCCGCGACGACGCCACGAACGGCAGGCCGGCGGGCGGCTCGCAGGTCGTCTCGCAGCCGGCGAAGTACCGCATGGCGGTGCCGTAGTCCATCCGCCGCACGGTGCTCCCGCTCGGCGCGACCCGTGCGGTGAACTTCTTCAGCAGCCGCTCCAGCTCGTCGTCCGGACCGATCCACGCCCCGCTGACGACCACCCCCGGCGGGCTGCCCGCCGACGGGGTGCAGGCCGTCCACAGCCCGTCCGGCGCGCCGACCATCCACTCCTGCCACGTGCCCAGCACGTCCGTCGCCGAGCCGGTGGGGTAGGTCAGGACGAACGCCGTCACGTCGGTGGCCGGCGCGGTGTCGAACGTGAACGACGTGACCACGCCGAAGTTCCCGCCACCGCCGCCGCGCAACGCCCAGAACAGGTCGGGTTCGACGTGCGCGTCGGTCCGGTGCACCCGGCTGCCCGGCGTGACGACCCGCGCGGCGCTCAGGCGGTCGCACGTGAGGCCGTACTTGCGGCCGGTCACACCGATCCCGCCGCCCAGCGCGAGACCGCCGATGCCGACGGTCGGGCACGACCCGGCGGGCAGCAGCCGCCCCTGCCGCGCCAGCGCGTCGTACAGGTCGAGCAGCCGGACGCCCGCGCCGACCACCGCCCGGCCGTCCGGCAGGACCCGGACCGAGCGCAACGCCGACAGGTCGACGACGAGCCCGCCCTCGGGCACGGAGTAGGCGGCGTAGCTGTGCCCGCCGCTGCGCGCCGCGACGGGTATCCGCTCCCGGGCGGCGAACTCCAGGCAGCGCGCGACGTCGGACTCGTCGGCGCACAGCGCGACCGCAGCCGGCCTGCGGTGCGCGTACACCGTGTTGAACGGCCGGCGCAGGCTGTCGTAGTCGTCGTCCTCGGGCAGGACGAGCCTGCCGGTGAGCGACCGGCGCAGCCGGTCCCAATCGCGTTCCCACGTCCCCAGCGCCAGCAGACCGGTGGCCTGGAGGAAAGTCCTGCGGCCGAATTCCATGAGTGCCCCCTGCCCCATGGTGCCCCCGCCGGGCGATCCGCCACTCCGCCGAACGGGTTGGCGTCGCCCGAACCGCCCGCACCACCGCCACCACCACGGCCCGACGTCGCCCAACCGGCGCACTCGCCCCCGGCGTCGGCGAACTCAACCCCGCGCCACCGCGGCCGCCAGGCGCGAGGCGACCGCCGCCACGGCGGCCCGCAGCTCCGGCCCGCCCTCGACGCGGAAGCCGAACGGCACGGTCGCCAGCCACTCCTGCGCGTACATGGCCGGGTTGTTGGTGCTGCCCACGAGCACGCACCGGTCGCCCTGGGCGGTGAGCCTGCCCATCGGCGGCCGGATCCACGGCGCGACCCGGTCCGCGGGCGCGTCGAACACGACGCGGGTCGGGAAGTCCCAGCCCGTCCCCAGGTGCTCCTCCACCGCCGCCACCGGGTCGAGCCCGTCGGGCGGCACGAACCGGCGCTCGGTCCGCCGCACCGCGCGCACGCGGTCGACCCGGTAGGTGCGGACCGCGGCGGAGCGGTGCGAGTGGCACAGCAAATACCAGCGGCCGTGCCGGACGACGACCGCCCACGGGTCCACTTCGGACTCCCACTCGACGCCGGAGTCGCCGCGGTAGGTGACGACCACCCGGTGCCGGGCGGCCACGGCGGCGACGAGCGCGCTGGTGGTGGCGGGGTCCGGGCGGGCCGCGCGCCGGTCGGGCGCGGCCGACGCGTGCGCCCGCAGCACCGCCGCCTGCCTGCCCACGTGCTCGGGCAGCGCCCGGATGACCTTGCCCAGCGCGTCGCCGACCAGGTCGTCACCGCCGGACGCCTGCCCGTCGAGCACCGCCATGACCAGCCCCAGCGCCTCCGCCTCGGTGAACACCACCGGCGGCAACCGGGTGCCGCGCCCGAGCCGGTACCCGCCGTAGGGGCCGCGGGTCGACTCCACGGGGACGCCCGCCTCGCGCAGGATGCCGACGTACCGCCGCGCGGCCCGTTCGGTCACGCCCAGCCCGGCGGCGAGTTCGCCCGCCGTCACGCCGGGGCGCGCCTGGAGGATGTCCAGGGCGCGCAGAGCTCGCGCGGTCGGGCTGAGTTCGGTCGGCACCCCGGCAGGGTAGGGCGGCCGGCGGCAGCGGCCCGCACGGGGAACCCATTCGCCGTCAGGCAGAATACGGCCGAGCCGCCGACGCCCTGGAGGAGTGCGATGACCGTGCCCGGAGTCGACCGGCGACCCACCCGGCTCGACCTCGCCCGGACCGAGGCGGAAGCCGTGCTCGGCGCGCGGGCGGCCGCCCGCGTGCAGGCGTTCCCCGACGGCGGTCTCCACGTCCGGGCGGGCGAGGCGCGGCGGTTCCTGGCGTGGTTGGCGGACTTCGCGGTGTTCGCGCTCGCCACGGGCGTCGGCCTGGTCGCCCTCGGCGTGCCGTACGGCCGCGGCGCCTTCGACAGCTCGACGCTCACGCTGCTGGCCCTCGCCGTCCTGATCGCGGTCCCGCTGCTGTACGGCCTGTGCTACCGCAACGGCCGCGCGCTCGGCGGCGTGCTCACCGGCACCCGGCTCGTCCGGATCGCCGACGGGGGCCGGATCGGCGCGAAGGGACCGTGGGCGATGACGGTCCGGACCACGCTGTTGCCGTTGCTGCTCCTCGGCGTCGTGATCGGCTCCCTCGCCGCCGGCTCGCCGCTCGGGTCGCCGGCGCGCACCAGCGTCGACCACCGCGCCACCGCCCGGCTCCACGCCGCGGGCCTGCGCCGGCTCACCTGACGCGGCGCGCCCCGTTCGGCGGGGTGGGGCGACGCGACTGGCCGGTCCGGACCGGCGGTCCCCGGTGGGACGATCGTCGCCGTGGCCGACCACCAGGGGGTTGAGCGATGGTTCCCGACGTCCTGACCGCCGTCGCGGACCTCGCGCCGCGGTTGACCGCCGCCGCCGCGCGGGCCGACGAGGACCGCCGGCTCGCCGACGACACGGTGGCGGCGATGCGGGAGGCGGGCGTGTTCCGCGTCGCCCGGCCCGCCCGGCACGGCGGCGGCGAGGCGTCGATCCGCACCCACCTCGACGTCTCCTCGGCGGTCGCCGCGCTCGACGGCGGCGCGGGCTGGTGCACGGCGCTGTGGAACGGCGGGAGCTGGATCGTCTCCCTGTTCCCGGACCGGGCGCAGGACGACGTGTGGGGCGCGGACCCGGACGCCTTGATCAGCGGCACGCTGATGCCGAGCGGCACGGCCGAGCGCGTGCCGGGCGGCTACCGGCTCGGCGGGGCCTACACCTACGCCTCCGGCATCGGGCACGCGTCCTGGGGCCTGGCGGCCGCCGTGCTGGAGGACGGCCTGGCGTGGCTGCTCGTGCCGCGCGAGGACTTCGACGTCGTGGACGAGTGGCACGTGGCCGGCATGAGGTCGACCGGCAGCAACCGGTTCGTGGTGGACGGCGCGTTCGTGCCCGACCACCGGGTGCTGCGGATCGAGCGGCTGGTGGCGGGCGCCAACGTCACGCCCGCCACCGCGACCGCCTTCGGCGCCGCGTTCGTGCCGTCGCTGGTGGTGATGCTCGCCGGCCCGCTGCTCGGGCTGGGTCGCGCGGCGCTGGCGCACGTCCTCGACGCCGCGGCCACCAAGCGCATCGCGTACACGGGCTTCGACCGGCAGCGCGACTCGGCCGCCTTCCGGCTCCAGGTCGCCGAGGCGGCCGCCGCCGTGGACGGGGCCGGGCTGCACGCGTACCGCGCCGCCGACGCCCTCGACCGGCACGCCGCCGGGACGACCTACCCGGACGAGCTGCTGCGCGCCCGCTGCCGGGCCGACGCCTCGGTCGCCACCCGCCACGTCACGCGGGCGCTGGAAGCGCTGATGTACGCCCACGGTTCGGCCGGGTTCGCCGACGCGAGCCCCTTGCAGCGCGTCTGGCGCGACGCGAACGTGGCCGCCCGGCACGGGATGCTGATCCCCCGGGTCAACCTGGAGCTGTGCGGCTCGGCCCTGGTCGGGGCGGAGAACACGATCAGCCCGCTCGTCCGACCGGTCACCGGACCCGGATGACGTGCTTGCCGCGCACGCCGCCGGCCTCCAGCGCGCGGTGCGCGTCGGCGATCGCCGACAGCGGGTGCACGGTGTCGACCACCGGCCGGATCGCGCCCCGCTCGACCAGCGCGGTGAGGTCCGCGAACAGCTCGGTCTCGGGGTTGCCGCTGAAGAACCGCACCCGGCGCGACCCGAACACGGCCGACGCGAGGAGGTAGCCGACGTCCCCGGCCGAGCGGAACGCGATGCCGACCATCCGGCCGCCGGGGCCGAGCAGGCGGCGGTACGCGGGCAGCGCGCTGCCGTGGGTGTCCAGGACGACGTCGAACCGGCCGAGGTCGGCGGGGTCCGTGCGGTAGTCGACCGCCTCGTCCGCGCCCAGCTCCTCCCGGACGAAGTCGAGGTTCCGCTTGCCCGCCAACGCGGTGACGTGCGCGCCGTACGCCTTGCCGAGCTGCACGGCGACGCTGCCCACTCCCCCGCTCGCGCCGCGCACGAGCAGCCGTTCGCCCGGGCGCAGGCGGGCCCGGTCGCGCAGGGCGGTGATGGCGGTCGTGCCGACGCCGGGCAGCGCCGCCGCCCGGACGAGGTCCAGCCCGGCGGGACTGGGCGCGAGTTGGCGCGGGCTCAGCGCGAGGTACTCGGCCGCGCTCCCGAACCGCCCGCGCGGCAGCCCGCCCCACACGTGCGCGCCGGGCTCGTAGCCGGGCCCCGACACGACCTCGCCCGCGAAGTCGATCCCCACGCGCTTGGGGAACTTCGGTCCGAGCAGGAGCTTCAGCCGCCCGGACCGACCGAGGACCTCGCCGCCGTTGACGCTGACCGCGTGCACCCGCACCACCACCTCCCCCGGTCGGGGCACGGGTTCGGGCACCTCGCCCTCGTACAGGACGTCCGGCGGGCCGTACCGGTCGAACAGCGCTGCGCGCATCCCTCACCTCACAAGTGGAAGACACCCTCCACTTCGACGCTAACACGACAACCGGAGGGTGCCTTCCGCTTGCGCTAAAGTGAGAGGCGTGGCCGGTGAGACGACTCGGTTGCGCGTGGACGCGCGGCAGAACCGGGACCGCATCCTCGCGTCCGCGCGGGAGACGTTCGCCGCGGTGGGGCTGGACGCGTCGATGACCGAGATCGCCCGCCGCGCCGGGGTCGGCGTGGCGACGCTGTACCGCCGGTTCCCCACCAAGGCGTCGTTGGTGACGGAGGTGTTCGCCGACCAGTTGGCGGCGTGCACGGCGGTGGTGCACGAGGCGTCCGAGGACCCGGACCCGTGGCGCGGCTTCTGCCGGGTGGTCCGGGAGCTGTGCGAGATGCAGGCCCGCGACCGCGGGTTCAGCGCCGCGTTCCTGCGCGCGTTCCCCGACGCGGTGCCGGTGGAGCGCAAGCGGGCGGAGGCCGAGGAGGTGTTCGCCGGGCTGGTGGCCCGCGCCCAGGCTGCGGGCGCGCTGCGGCCGGACTTCACCACCGACGACCTGGTGCTCGTCCTGATGGCCAACAACGGCCTGGTCACCGGCTCGACGGACGCGACCGCGGCCGCCTCGCGCCGCATGGTCGCCTACTTCCTCCAGGCGTTCCGGGCCGGCGACCCCCTGCCGCCGCCGGTCCGCCTCGCCCTGCGCGAGGCGCTCGGCTAGACCCGGTCAGCGCGATGTCGGGCCGGCGCGAACTCTCACGGACCGGCGGCGCGAACCCCGGGCAAGCGCGATCCCGGGCCGGACCCGACCGGCGCGACCCGGCGCGGCGCGAACGGCGGCGCGAAGTCGGGCAAGCGCGATCCCGGGCGGCCCCGGTCAGCGCGATTTCGGCGCGCCGTAGCGCAGTCCGTCGACCAGCAGCGCGATCATCCGCTCGGTGTGCCCCTCGAACTCGTCGGAGGCCAGGGTCAGGTTGGCCGTGGCGCGCAGCAGGTCCCGGGGGTCCACGTCGGAGCGGATCCCGCCCGCCGCCGCGGCGGCGTCGAGCAGCGCGCCGAGCACGGGCACGAACCGCTGGTCGAAGTAGCCGGGCAGGGTGTCGTAGGCCGGGTCGCCCGAGTGCAGCGCGGCGCTCAGCCCGCGCTTGGTCCCGATGAAGCCGGCGAAGCGCCGCAGCCACCGGGCGAGCGCCTCGACCGGCTCGTGCCGCGCGGCGAGGTCGGGCGCGGCGTCGGCGCACGCGTCCACCTCGTGCCGGAAGACCGCGGCGATGAGGTCCGAGCGCTGCGGGAAGTGGCGGTAGAGCGTGCCCGCGCCCACGCCCGCCCTGGCGGTGATCTGCCGCACCGGCGCGTCCACGCCCGAGGTCCGGAAGACCTCCGCCGCGGCGGACAGCAGCGCGTCGATGTTCCGCCGCGCGTCGGCGCGCACGCGCTTGCCCGGCTCCGGGGTGCCCTCGGTCACACCAGCCCTCCCTGGCTAAGTGGAACATCGTTCCGTATCGTCGTAGTCGGAACACCGTTCCGCTTCGTTCAGGGTAGCCGCACCCGCACCGACCACCGCACGAGGAGCGCCATGAAGTACCGCACGCTGGGCCGCACCGGGATCAAGGTCAGCCCGTACTGCCTGGGGGCGATGATGTTCGGCCCCGTCGGCAACCCCGACCACGACGACGCCGCCCGCATCATCCACAAGGCGCTCGACGCGGGCGTCAACTTCGTCGACACCGCCGACTTCTACTCGCACGGCGAGTCGGAGGAGATCGTCGGCAAGGCCCTCAAGGGCCGCCGGGACGACGTCGTGCTCACCACCAAGGCCCACCTGCCGATGGGCGAGGACCCGAACCGGCAGGGCAACTCCCGGCGCTGGCTGGTCCGTGCGCTGGAGGACTCCCTGCGCCGCCTGGGCACCGACCACGTCGACCTGTTCCTGGTGCACCGCCCCGCGCCGGACACGGACGTGGAGGAAACGCTCTCGGTGCTCACGGACCTGGTGCGCGCGGGCAAGGTCCGCGCCTTCGGCTCGTCCACCTTCCCGGCGTCGGACCTCGTGGAGGCGCACTGGGTCGCCGAACGGCGCGGCCTGCACCGGCTCCGCGTCGAGCAGCCGCCGTACTCGATCCTCGACCGGGGCATCGAGCGCGAGGTGCTGCCCGTGTGCGAGCGCTACGGCATGGGCGCGATGGTGTGGAGCCCGCTCGCGCAGGGCCTGCTCACCGGCCGCTACCGCAAGGGACAGGCGACCGACAGCCGCCGGGCCGCCTTCCGGCACATGAGCGACGAGCGCCGGCTCGACGCGGTCGAGCGGCTGATCCCCGTCGCCCGGGACGCCGGGATGTCGTTGACGCACCTGGCGATGGCCTTCGCGATCGCCCACCCGGGCGTCACGTCCGCGATCCTCGGCCCCCGCACGGAGCAGCAGCTCGACGACCTCCTGGCCGGCGCCGGGATCGCGCTGGACGACGACGTGCTGGACCGGATCGACGCGATCGTGCCGCCCGGCACCGACGTGGGCGCGCTCGACATGGCCTACAACCCGCCGGCGGTCCTGCGGCCGGCCCTGCGCCGCCGCGCGGCCGACGAGCGGTCCGCCGCCTGAGGCGGGGCCGCCCGGGTCAGCCCTGCTCCTGCTCGACCCGGCGGTTCCACTCGCGCTTGGTCGACTGCCAGCCGTCCTCGTCGGAGCCGAGCCGCCAGTAGCCGGAGATCGACATCTGCTCGCGCGGCACGCCCCGGTCGAGTCGCAGGTGCCCGCGCAGGTCCTTGACCATCGTCGCCTCGCCGTGGACGAACACCTGGACCACGCCCCCGGGGAACTCCGCCGCCCGGACCGCGTCCACGACCAGCCGGCCGCGCGGCCCGCCGCGGCGGTGCAGCCACCGCAGGTCCACCCGACCGGCGGTCCGCACCTCCTGCTCGTCCTCCGTCCCGTCGACCTCGGCGAACACCAGTGCCCGCGCGCCCGCGGGCAACGCCTCCAGCGCCGCCGCGATGGCGGGCCACGCGCTCTCGTCACCGGCCATCAGGTGCCAGGCGACGTCGGGGTCGGGCGCGTACCCGCCGCCGGGGCCGGCGAAGTGCAGCACGTCGCCCGGCTGGGCCTTGGCCGCCCACGGCCCGGCCACCCCGGCGTCGCCGTGCACCACGAAGTCCAGCCACAGCTCGCCGGCCTCGGCGTCCCAGCGGCGGACGGTGTACGTGCGGATCCGGGGCCACCGGTCCCGCGGCAGGGTCGCCCGGATCACGCCGAGGTCGAACGGCTCCGGGTAGAGCACGTCCTCCAGCGGGAACGCGAGCTTGACGTAGCTGTCGGTGTAGGGGCCGACGGCGAAGTCGGCGAGCCCTTCGCCGCCGAGGACGACGCGGATCATCCCCGGCGCGATCCGCTCGGTGCGCACCACTCGTCCGCTCCGCCCACGGGATCGTTCAGCCATGTCGCCTACTCCTCGGTGATTCCAACGGCGCAACGCCCTTCACCGTACGTGCCGCCGGTCGCGGCGGACCGGGCGGTGGGACGTGACGTCCCAC